>JACMIU010000389.1 GCA_014380985.1 Armatimonadota bacterium
ACTCCCTCGCCATCCTCACCCCCGACTCCGTAATCGGCGTGCGCGACCCGTTCGGCATCCGCCCGCTCTGCCTCGGTCGCATCACCACACCGTCGGGGCAAGACCACTGGGTTCTCGCTTCCGAAACCTGCGCCCTCAACACCGTCGGCGCACGGTTCGTGCGCGAGCTCGCCCCCGGCGAAATCGTCATCATTACCGAAGCCGGAGTGCGCCGCGTCCCCGGTCTCCCCATGCAGCGCGAAGCGTTGTGTATGCTCGAAATGATCTACTTCGCCCGCCCCGATAGCGAAATGTTCGGGCAATCGCTCCACAAAGCCCGCCTACGCATGGGCGAAGAACTCGCGCACGAACACCCCGCCCTCGGAGCCGACTTAGTCATCCCCGTCCCCGACTCCGGCATCCCCGCCGCCATCGGGTTCGCCCGCGCCTCCGGCATCCCGTTCGACGAAGGTTTAATCAAAAACCGCTACATCCAGCGCACCTTCATCGCCCCCGACCAACGGATGCGGGAAATGGGCGTCCGCATGAAACTCACCCCGATCCACGAAGTGATGGAAGGCAAGCGCGTCGTGATGGTGGACGACTCCATTGTGCGCGGCACGACCACCGGCAAAGTCGTCCGGCTCCTCTTCGACGCCGGGGCGCGTGAGGTTCACGTCCGCATTACCGCCCCACCTGTCATATCACAGTGTTTCTATGGAGTTGATATGGCGAGTAAAAGCGAGTTAATAGCCGCAAATAACAGCATAGAGCAGATAAGGCAACATATAGGGGCAACTTCGCTTGGATTTTTGTCGCAGGATGGGTTGGCGCGGGCGTTGTCGTCGCCGAACGAGAACTTTTGCCTCGCTTGTTTCACCGGCGAATACCCGGTTCCGGTGCATCCGACGCGGGACGGGAGCAAGTTTGCTCTGGAGATGAATATGGCGGGAAGCCCTCCCACCCCCTAAAGGTCGAAGTCGGCGAGGTCGAACAGGTACTGCGGCAGGGGGGCGGTCTTTTCTTGCTCTAAGACAATCACCGTGCCAGTTGGCGAGGACCAGATAAACAAACGGTCTACCGATTGCAGAATGATGCGAAAGCCCTGCCCTAAGGTTCCGCGACTGGAAAAGCCGGTTTGTAGCAGGGCGCGGGGCAGGTCGGCGACGGGGATACCGGTTCCGTTGTCGAAAATCCATGCTTGCACCGTACCGGTCGGAGTGTGCCAGATTTCGCCGATTCCCGCGCCGCTATGCACCACGGCGTTCATCGCCGATTCGCCGACCGCGTTCTCGAAATCGTCAATGCGCGACGTTTCCATGCCAATATCTTCCGCACAGCGACGCGCTTCTTTCCTGAAACCGTGTAGCGTCGGCTTCGATAGGGCGAACGGAGCTTCGCACTGCGTCGGGCGCGGCGGCAAATCGCTGGGCGACAGGCACAGGTGCAGTTTGTCCTCGGTGGCTGCGGCAAGCACATCGCGCAAAATTATCCCGCGTTCGGCGGCGGCGGCATCGGACATCTGTTGAAGCCGGGCGTTCTCGACTGCGAAATGAATCCGCGCCGTGGTGTCGTCAATCACAAGCAGAAAGCCGTCCGCGTCGCCGCTCGCTTCCATGAGGCGTTGGGCGTTGACGCGAAGCGTGTGTCGCGCCGAGTCGCCCGGCAATGTTTGCGTCACGGTGGCGTCATGCACGGTGGCACCGGGTTCGTGGGGAACGGTGTCTAAGAGTTCGCGCCATCCGGCATCGTTAAATCCCGCGCCGAGTTCCCAAAGGGGACGCTCGCGCACGGCGTCGGGCGACAGGGCGAACGTGGCGCAGAACGCCCGATTCGCTTTTTTGACGGTTCCGGTCGGCGAAAGAATCACCGCCGACTCATGAAGGGCTTCTAAAATATCGGTGGGAATGGGGAGAGGCATAGTTTTAGCGGGACAATAGAGCAGGTTTCTGTGACAGCGTACCCCGAAACCGTTTGTTTTCAAACCGGCGCGAATCGCCACTTTTAACAGCGCGTATCCAGTGAACCCTTTGCGGCGTTTAACGGTAAGTAAAAAATCGGAAATATGTTCCATTATTCCTGTGTCGTCACGCTCTCGAAATCCGTCCGATATAATGGAACATATTTCCGATTTTTTACTTATAAGTAGGTAACCATGTATTCGACCCAAGCCCCTTCGCAAAATGTTCCTGTGCCGCGCCCTTCGGTGTGGGCGATTGCCGCCGGACTGGTCGCCCTCGCCTTGCTGTTTTTCGTCAGTGGGGGGGGCGTTCTGATTGCCGCGCTGGGCGTCGGGTTGGTGCTACCGCTCTTTGTGAGCGGGCGGCTAACGTCCGACTCGTACCTGCGCTGGATGGTGCGAATCGCGCTCATCGCGCTGATTTATCAGGTGTCGCAAATAGAGGGCGGCAATCCTTCGCCCTCCGAGAGACTCGCTATCGGTACACCGGGCTTGCGTACCCTGTTCGGCGAACTGTACGGCGCGGAAATGGTGGTGCAGGCATGGCGCAAGCGCGACGCGGGCGGGCATCAGGTAACGCTTTCGGTGACGCTGTTTTCGGCACTCGTTTATCTGACGGCGTGCAACGTGTTCGACGACCGGATTATCGCGCTGGTGACGCCGGTGTATATGCTCCTTGTGGCGTTCGCCCTGCGCGACTGGCGTAGCCGTGCCGTGCCGCCCGCGACCATAACCGATGCCGCGCAGACGCCGGTCAACCGGCGCATTCGGGTGCAGACGGCGGTGCACCGGATGGCGGCGATTGTTGCCACGCTCGGCATCGGCTTCGCCGTTTCGCAGTTCGTTTCGCAGTCGAAAGATCGGATTAACGATTTCGGCGCACGGCTTTTGCAGGATGGGCAGTTCGGGGAAAAAAACTACGGCATGAGCGCGACGCCGCAGCTCGGTTCGTTGTTCGGACTGCGCGGCGGAAACAATCGCATCCTGAAGGTGCAGAACTTGGTCGGGGATGGGCATTTGCGCGGCGCGGCGTTCAGCCTTTACAACCGTGGCCGCTGGGGGCCCCGGCTGGATCGGTCGGGTTTCGCGGCGGTGGATGACGAAACGCTGTCGCCGCTCGCGCCGCTCTACGGTACTCTAACCACACGCACCCGCGAAGACATGACGATTATTCGGCTGGAAAATATGCCGCTTCTTTTCGCGCCGACAAACGCTCTGGGGCTGACTACCGGGGACGAAACCGAAGCGCAAAACCGCGTCGAGTGGTCGCCGGAGGCGGGCGGCGTGATGCGGAGCGGTGCGCGTGCGCCGTATACCTATGTTGTCAGTGTGCCGGAAGGAAACTTGCCGTATCAGGGGCCGCTGTGCCAACCGGTGCTACTAACAGAAGCGAGGAAAGCCCCGTTTTTGCAGGTTCCCGAAGTCGTAAACGGCAAAACCGTTGATAAAGACGCGCTTTTCGTGCGGGATCTGGCGCGGCGTATCACGGCGAAGGAGAAGGGGGCGGCCGACAAAATCGCCGCGATCACGTCGTACTTAATCTCCAATCATTCGTACTCGCTGACGATAAGTCTGGGCGGGGGCGATCCGGTCGCCGACTTTTTGCGGAACAAGAAGGCGGCGCACTGCGAGTTTTTCGCGGCTTCGGCGACTCTTCTGCTCCGTCACGCCGGGGTTCCGGCGCGGTATGTGACCGGCTACTTGGCGCACGAAGCGGGAACCGAACCGGGCGAAACGGTGGTGCGGCAACGCGACGCGCACGCTTGGTGCGAGGCGTGGGTGGAGGGGGTCGGCTGGGTTTCGGTGGACGCGACGCCCGGCGACGGTCGCCCGGACGAAATGGTGCAAGATAAGGTATCGGCGACCGACCGAATCAAGGAGTGGTTTCAGGACACGATTCAGAAGATAAAAGACCGGCTGGCGGATATTCCCCCGGCGGTGCTGAACGCGCTGGTGGTGGCGGCGGCACTGTTGCCGCTGGGAATCTATGCCGGGTTCGCGTCTTTGCGGGCAAGGCGTTTGCGTCTCGCAGGCGTTGAAAATGCGTTCGAGTACACGTTTGACGACACAACGCTTGCGGCACTCTCGGCGCGGTTCGAGGCGGCGTATAAAAATGCGGGGCGTCCCCTGTCGCCGGAACGCACGTATCAGGAGCAGTTCGCCGGTGAATCGGGAACGGACGATGCACTGACGGAAACGGGGGCGCGATTTGCACGTTTGTACGATGTGGCGCGGTTCGGCGGGGTGCGCGGGCGCGAGATGCTTGAGAAACTGACCGCGCTGGTGGGGGAGGCGGAGCGACTGGGGCATAACGCGAAAGGAAAACGAAAATGAATGTTGAGATAGAACTGTTAGAGCGTACCGTGGTCGGCTTGGAAGGATTTGCACAAGCGCGACAGGTGGATGTCGGCACAGCGATACGCTACATATTGGAGGAGCGTTTCGGCGGCGATGAAGAAGCCGATGAGAAACAAAGATTGGACGAGTTTGACCGTGTTATTGCCGAACTGGAATCCATGCCGGGGGTCGGTCATACACTGGATTGGGATCGTTTGCACACTGCCGACTTTTACGAAGATAGAGGGTAATTTATGCCAATCACCTGTCTTGTGGATACCAATGTCTTGCTTAGGTTTGCCGATAGAACATCGCCGCAACACACGATTGCGAGAGATGCCATGCGAACCTTGACCCTGCGTTCCTACGACCTATGCATCACGCCGCAAAACGGTATCGAGTTCTGGAGTACGGCAACCCGTCCCAAGGAAAATAACGGTTTTGGCTTGTCTGTAGCGGTGGCAAACCGGCGTTTAAGACTATTGGAGCGTGTTCTTACCTTGATACCGGACGACGCAGGCATATACAAACGTTGGCGGGTGTTGGTTCAAGAGGTTGGTGTCACCGGCAAACAGGTACATGATGCCCGACTTGTCGCGGTTATGCTTACGAACAACATACAGAATATCTTGACCTTCAATGGAGTCGATTTCGCCCGGTTCGTCGCGCAGGGTATAACCGTTCTTGACCCACTTAGTTTTGCATTACCAAAAGAAATTAACGAAACCTTATGACTTTAGCCACTGATACCACTATCACCCGCAACGGCGCGGGAACGTCTCCCGACGCCGACGAACTGACCCCGGCGAATGTGTACGCGCCGAGCCACGCCGCCTCGACCCTGACGCAAACGCCGCTCGCACCGGGCGAGTTTAACCGCGTCGCCGGACTGGTGACGACCAACTTGGAGCGCGTTATCAAGGGCAAACCGGAAAGCATCCGACTGCTTTTAATCGCCATGCTCGCGGGCGGTCATGCGCTTCTGGAGGATGTGCCGGGAACCGGGAAAACCACGCTCGCCAAATCGCTGGCGCGTTCGATTGACGGCACGTTTCGCCGGATTCAGTTCACGCCCGACCTGCTTCCCGCCGACATCACCGGGAGCAGTTTCTACAAGCCGCAGGAAGGCGTATTCGAGTTTCGGGAGGGACCGGTTTTCTCGAACATTCTGCTCGCCGACGAAATCAACCGCACGTCGCCGCGAACGCAGTCCGCGCTTCTCGAAGTGATGAGCGAAAATCAGGTCACGATTGAGGGGATGCGCCGCGATTTGCCGCAACCGTTTTTCGTGGTGGCGACGCAAAACCCGTCGGAACATGCCGGAACGTACCCGCTCCCGGAGGCGCAATTAGACAGGTTCGCGCTTCGTTTGACGCTCGGCTACCCGGATATGGAATCGGAGGTCGAAATCCTGTAC
>JACMIU010000039.1 GCA_014380985.1 Armatimonadota bacterium
AGGTCGCGCACGAGTTCGAGCACCTCGCCGACCAGTTCCGGGTCGAGCGCGCTGGTGATCTCATCGAGCAACAGGACCTCGGGGTCCGACGCGATCGCCCGCACGATGGCGGCGCGTTGCTGCTGTCCCCCGGACAGTTCGCCGGGAAAACGGTTCGCCTTGTCCGCGAGCGAAACGCGGTCAAGCAGTTCGCGCCCATGCTTTGCGGCTTCGTCCCCGCTTTGTCCCAAGACCGTGCGTGGCGCAAGCGCAACGTTTTCAAGGGCGGTCAGGTGCGGGAACAGGTGAAAGCGTTGAAACACCATGCCGATCTCGCGGCGCAATCGGTTCAGGTCGTCCGTGGTGTCGGTCGCCGCCGTGCCGCGAAATGTGATTGTGCCGGACGTTGCCGTTTCCAATCGATTCACACAGCGAAGAAGCGTGGATTTGCCGCTACCACTCGCGCCGATTAAACCGATAACCTCCCCTTCACCAACAGACAAGCCGATGCCTTTCAGCACCTCAACGCGCCCGAACGATTTGTGCAGATTCGTGATTTCGAGAATAGCGTCCGTCATTTCGCCCCCTTCGGGTCGCTGATGGGTTGCCAGCGGTTTTCCAAATGCCGCACAAGTGTGGTAAGCGGCAGGGTCATCGCAAGATACAGTAGCGCGACGGCGAGATAAATCGTGGTCGGTGCGCCCGCCGTGGTAGCGACTTCCTTGCCGACGCGCATCAGTTCCGACAAAGCAACAACCGACACCAGCGACGAATCTTTGAGCAGGGCGACCGCTTCGTTCGTGAGGGGGGGGAGCACCCGGCGAACCGTTTGCGGCAGAATAACGTAGCGCATGGTTTGCGCGTCGGTCATGCCGAGGGCGACCCCCGCTTCGCGCTGTCCGGTGTCAATACTTTCGATTCCGGCGCGGAAAATCTCCGCGACATACGCCGCTGAATTGAACGATAGCGCGGCAAGCCCCGCCGCAAATGGTGGGAGTGACACGCCGAGTGCGGGCAAAACAAAGTAGATGACGTAAATCTGCATCAGCAAGGGTGTGCCGCGCACAATTTCGACATACACGGTGGCGAGGGCGCGAAGCCGCGCGAGCGGCGACCGACGCGCCAGTGCGATAAATAGCCCCGCCGGAACTCCGATAAACAATGTGGACACCGTGAGTAAAAGGGTCAAGCCCGCGCCCCGAAGCAAAAGCGGCACGGCATTTTGTAGCACATCGAGGCGGATGGTGAACGCGGAGCCGGTCACGGTTTTCGTCGGCACCGCACCCGCGCCCGTGGGAGCGACTTGCGCCGTTTTCGCTAGGGCAGCGGGAATCGGGGTTCCGTCCGCTTTTGCTTCTTCCAATTTGGCAAGGGACGCGAGCGGGAGCGGTTCGCGCATCCATTTTTCATAGATGCGGGCATATCGACCGTCCACCATGATTCGCGCCAACGCGCCGTTTATCGCGGCAACAAGGTCACGGCTGTCCTTGCGGGCGACGATGCCGAGATTTTCGGTGACAAACGGCTCCGAGGAAGCCAGTTCCATTTCCGGGTAGCCCTTGCGAATCATATCCGCGAGGGCGGGCAGATCGCCGACCGCCGCCGCCGATTTGCCGTTGCGGGCGTCGAGCAGGGCGTCTTGAAGCGTGTCGAAACGGTGCAACCGCTCTTTCGGCATTCCGCGTTTTTCCATCGCAAACTGCCCCGTGGTTTCTTGCTGTACCGCAACAACGCGCCCTTCTGTCAAAAGGTCTTCCGGCTTGGTAACCGTGGCGTCGCCCTTGCGCCGCGCCAACACCTGCCCTGAGAGAAAATACGGACGGCTAAACGCATTGCCTTTTTTGCGTGGCTCGGTGATCGTCACGCCAGCCATAATGATGTCGCACTGTCCGGTTTCGAGCGACGCGAACACGCCCGACCATTCCATCGAAACGAACTCTACCCGAATACCAAGTTCGCGCCCGATTTCGTCGCCGATTTCACGGTCAAACCCAACAACATTTTCGTTTTCGATGTATTCAAACGGCGGGTACGTCGCGTCCGTAGCGACGCGCAGATACCCGCGTTCACGCACTCGCGCCAGTCCATCATCCGCACGGGCGGCAAATCGCCCTGCGAAAAGCAAAAGAAGAAGCAGTCCCGCCAGAAAAAAACGCGCCCATCGTTGCATTGCGGATAGTTTACCATGCGGTCGTTTTCGAGACTGGGTCTTTGGTGCCGGTGTGCCGAATAATTCCGAAAAATCTACGCCAGATAATTTAGAAATTAACACTACCGAGGAAATTTAAGATACTTTTGTAAGACGGTAAATTGGGTGGGAAAGGATGATGCCAGCGGCAAAATATCGGCTTGTGACCTCGCTTCATCGCATGAAGGCAGTATCAAGGCGTCGGGCGAGCCGCTATGTTACATCGTGATTTTCGCTTTCGCCGACCG
>JACMIU010000390.1 GCA_014380985.1 Armatimonadota bacterium
TAAGCCAACATCGGACAAAACGCCGTCCGCGCCGGAGCCATCAAACACGGTTCCGCCGCGCAAAACAACGTCGAACCGGGACGGAAGGGAAAGGGGGGGAAAGAAAGCGGTCATACCGGATTATACCCGCGAACCGGCGCGGGGTTCCCAGCAGCGATTACTCGCCCTCGTCATCTTCAATGGTGAACGGTTGCGCCGCGCTGTGGCGCACCGCCACCACGAAAAGCGTGTCGGCACGACCAATGCCCCCCACGTCCTCCAACCGGTAGAAGATATACCAAAGCCCTGCGCTACTGCGCCGGTTGCGCGTTTTCGATACCGACACGCTAAGACGGTACACCGGCGCGGTGAACCGTAACGAAGCGTTCTCGTGCGTCCTGTCAATCGGTCTACCTTATTCGGCAATCTCATCGGCGACTCGCTGACACGCCTCGCCGATAACCGCGCCGAACGCTCCGGCGAAACGTTCGGCATAGTCCGTGCCATTTGTCTGTGACAGAAACTGCATCGCCGCGTCGAAATCGGCACTGCCATCGGCGGTCATATCGAAATAAAGCGGTGCGGTCAATAGGGACTGTTCCCTTTTCGCAGTCCGTATTTTGCCCGTATTCGATCCATTACCACCGAACCGCGTTCGGTACGTCCTGCTTTTATGTCCTCCAAACCGCGTCCGATGGCGGCGTAATCTTCCTCGGACAACTCCGGTTGCTCGTCGCGCTCGCTTCGGATCAGCACATCTTTACCATCGATAAACGTTGTGGCGACGAGACGCAGCTGCTCCTCCGGCGTATACTTCAGCGCGGCTTGATACGCGGCTTCCGGCAGGTCAATCGTTAATGTCGGCATGATATTTTTCTCCCACGCCTATTATACCGCTCACGGTTCGCGCCACGTGCGCCCTTCACCGAGGAAACCGTTCGCCCGTTCGGGTCCCCACGTGTTCGTGAAGTACGGTTGCACGTCGCGCCCGGACTCGCGCCACGCCTCCAAAATCGGCGTGAGTAATGCCCACGACGCTTGCACTTCGTCGCCCCGCGTGAACAGCGAAGCATCGCCGCGAATCGCGTCCAAGAGCAAACGCTCGTAAGCGTCGGCGATAACCGCGTCGGGGAACGCTTCGCGGTACGAGAACGACAAATCCACCGGCGCGAGGTTCATCGCTTGCCCCGGTTCCTTCGCGCCCACGACCAAATGGATACCTTCATCGGGCTGGATGCGAATCACTAAGACGTTCGGCTTCACGTCGTCGCGCTTCATCTTGGCAAACAGCACCTGCGGAATGCTCTTGAACTGCACCGCTATTTCGGTGACGCGGCTCGGCAACGCTTTCCCGGCGCGAACGAAGAACGGCGTTCCCGCCCATCGCCAGTTGTCCACGTGCAGTTTTAACGCGGCATACGTTTCGGTGATAGAGTCGGAGGCGACACCTTCCTCGGTGCGGTAGCCCGAATACTGCCCGCGCACGGTCATCGTGGAAACCTCGTTTTTTGCTATCGGGCGGATGGCGCGAACCGCCTTGACCTTTTCATCGCGCACGGCGTTGGCGTCGAGCGAAACGGGCGGCTCCATCGCCACCAGCGACAGAATCTGCATCGCGTGGTTTTGCAACATATCGCGGGCGATTCCCGATTGGTCGAAATAGTTGCCGCGCCCCTCTACACCGATTTTCTCCGACACGGTGATTTGCACATGGTCAATATACTTGTGGTTCCACAATGGCTCGAAAATCTCGTTGGCGAACCGGAAAACGAGGATATTCTGCACCGTTTCCTTGCCTAAGTAGTGGTCAATGCGGTAGACCTGATCCTCACCGAAGAACCTACCGAGCGTCTCGTTGAGTTGCCGCGACGTTTCAAGATCGTAGCCAAACGGCTTTTCGATAATCACCCGCGTCCACGCGCCGCAATCCGGCGCGGTTTTGTTGAGTTTCGCTTTGCCCAATTGTTCGGCGACGGTTTCGTACTGCTCCGGCGGGATAGCGAGATAAAACAGCCGGTTGCACGGCGCGTTTCGTTCGGTATCCATTTGCGTCAAGCGTTCGGACAGACCGGCGTAGTCTTCGGGTTTGTCGAACTCGCCGCGCTGATAAAACCACCGCGCCAGAAACGAATCCCAATCTTCGCCCTCGGTCGGCAGTTTCGGCGCGAACTCGGTGATCGCGGCTTTGATGTCGGCGCGAAACGATTCGTCGTTCTTGTCGCGGCGGGCATAGGCAAGCACCGCGAACGTCGGAGGAAGATAACCTTCACGGTGCAGGGCATACAGGGCGGGCGCGAGTTTGCGCTTGGTCAAGTCGCCGGTCGCGCCGAACAGCACGAAAACGCAAGGGGCAAGTTCATTCATGGGTTGGAGTTTCCTTCGCGGGCAAGTTTAAGCAAAATACGGTCACGGCTTGTTTCGCCACAAAGCAGTACCCTTCCTGCCGTGCATCGGTTCCCCGGTGACGAAGGGCGTTTCCGAAGCACAAACGGCATCCACGGTGCGAAGCGATTTCCTTCAAAATCGTTGGTACAATAATTGCATTCTATCCGGTCGTTGCCGCGCCATACCGGACACCGCTCATGATGAAAACACAAATACCCGCTCAAAAACCGTTCGCGGAAATGATGCCGCTGATTGAAACTTTCCTTGGCGAAGCACATGATTTAATACAACGCCATCCGGCACAGGCACAATCCGTTGCCGAGGAAGCGATTGCATTGCTCCATAGCACGGCGTCCGACACCGCGCTTAGCGAAACGGAAAAGCGGTTCGCTCTCGCGCAAGGCTACTGCATCCGGGCGAGTTGTTACGAGCAACACGGGCGATCCGCGGAAGCGATTGCCGATGCTGACGAGTCGGTGCATCTGCTAACGGGCTTGTCTGATGGAGAAGAAGGAAGCGAGCAAAGCGACCGGTGGGCGTGGCATCAGTCGTGTGCCGTAAAAGCGAAGGCGAACGCCCTGCGCCACTGCGGGCGGAGCGACGAGGCACTCGCCGTGATGGAAGCGGAGGTTCCCATCCTGCGTTTCATCCGGGACGAAACGAAACGCGCCCAAATGTTGGGAGCGACCTACAACGGTATCGCCGCGCTTTACGGTGTTTTGAACGAACACGCGCTATCGCTTCGTTACGCGCTCGACGCCTTGACGTTGCACCGCGAAAACGACAATCCGCGTAGCGAGGGCGCGTCGCTGATGTATATCGGCTTGGCACAGTCCATGCTCGGAGAAAAGGATGCCGCGTTGGACAGTTTCGCGGCGGCAATGACGATTTTCGACCGACTGGATATTGGTCAGTGGCAATGCGCGGTGCGCGGCAATGTTTCAATGATTCATACGGAACGGGGTGATTACGATGTTGCCGAAATGTTGCTTCAAGAAAACCTGCGCGTCACGCAAAGCCGGGGCGACCGGCATAACTGCATTTCCACGCACGCCGCGTTAGGGAAAGTGCATCGTTTGCGCGGCGACTTTCCGCAATCGTTGCGCTCGCTTCGCACGGCGGAGCGACTAAGCTGACAGGCGAACCTGACGCCGCCATTGGTTGAGGTTTATGGCGAGATTGCGGAACTGTACCAAGCGCGGGGACGAACGGCGCGGGCGAAAGCCGGGCTACTTGCCGCAGTCGCGCTGGCGGAATCGCTCGGTTCGCGCCAAGAAGCGGCAAAGGGTTACGAGCGACTCAGCCAGTGGTGCGAGGAGGCGGGCGAATACGCCGAAGCACTCGCCTACCACCGGCAGTTTCACGACCGGTGGAAAACGATTCACAGCGAAGACGGCGACCGCCGCTTGCGGCGAATGCAAGCCGAATACGAGACAAAACACGCCCGGCACGAAGCCGAGATGTCTCGTGAGTACGCCGCAGAAATGGAGCAACTTGCCCGCACCGACGCGCTGACCGGGCTTGCTAACCGGCGCACAATGGAGGAACAGATTCGGCGTTGCTTTGAACAATCGCGCACCGAGAACGCGCCTCTTGGCGTCGCCATCACCGATATTGACCGCTTCAAATCGGTTAATGACACGTTCGGTCACGCCATCGGCGACGCGGTTATCCGGCAGGTGGCGCGGCTTTTGGCGGACGTAGCGGGGCAGAACCCCGCCGCGTTTGCCGGTCGCTACGGCGGCGAAGAGTTCGTTTTATTGTTGCCCGGTCTCGATACCGGCACGGCAATTGCCGTGTGCGAGGATTTCCGCGAAAGCGTCGCGGCGTTTGACTGGGCAACCGTTGCCCCCGGCTTGCGCGTTACGGTGAGCGTCGGCGTTTGCGGCGACCACACCGTTCGTGACGACACGGCAATGATCGCCCGTGCCGACGAGCAACTATACGTGGCGAAGCAGACGGGGCGAAACCGCGTTTGCACGTAACGCGAATCTTCTCCGATTTGCGGTAAACTGAAACTATGTCGCGCCGCGATTTATTTCACGATGCCGTCCGTGCCGCCTTACTCTCAGATAACTGGGTAATTACGAACGATCCGCTAACACTCGCGTTCGGCAGAACCAACGTGTACATTGACCTCGGCGCACAGTCGGCGATTGGCGCGGAGCGCGAAGGCGAAAAAATCGCCATCGAAATCAAAGGGTTTCGCAGTCCGTCCGGCGTCGCCGATTTGGAGGATGCCATCGGGCAATACATGCTCTATGGCGTCGTGTTGGAACGCGCCGAACCCGACCGGACGCTGTGGCTTGCCGTGCCGACAACCGCCTACGATGCCGTGTTCCGCGAGTCCGACACCCGCGATTTGGTGATGCCGAAACTCAACATTCGCCTTGTCGTTATTGACCCCGCGACACAAAGGATAACCCAATGGATCACGCCTTAGCCGTTTCCGTTATCAAAGCGTTTATCGCCGAATACGCCGCGCTTCCGCCCGCGCACGGCGAAGTCGAGATGGAAACCACTCTTGACGACGAACGCGGTCATTACGCACTACTGATGCAGGGTTGGGACGGGCAACGCCGATTGCACGGCATGATCATTCACGTTGACGTTCGCGGCGACAAGGTGTACGTTCAGCACGACGGAACCCGCGAAGCCATCGCCAACCGGCTGATGGAAGCGGGGATACCGGCAAAAAATATCGTGATCGCGTTCCACCATCCCGAAACGCGCAAGGAAACGCCCTTCGCGCTGGCTTAGAATCATCATTCCCCGGTACGTGGTGGAAGGTGTTCACGCACCCATTCAGCGCACTGCACACCGATTGATCTACGGTTAGTAATGGCTCGTTGTCGCAACGCTTCGTACTCCGATTCCGTAAGCGTGATGCTCACTTGCTTGGTCGGCTCGCGGTGCGGCAACAGGTCGTATCGCCAACACTCTATCGCCCAAAGTCCGGTTCCGTCGTAGTATTCGGGGTCGGTAGCGAAGAATAATGCCGCTCCGCCCCCAATAATAAGCCGTGTTTCGCGTTCCGCTTTCCGCACCTCGAACGCGATACCTTCGGCAAGCAGTGCGCTTTCGGCGTCCGCGATGGGCAAGCCGAAACGCAGTCTCCACGGGTCAACGACAAGTGTGTCGCCTCCGCGCAAATGTTCGCCGGTGTCGCAACGGATGCCATACAAAGCGTCGGCGTCGGCATGAACATAAAACTCCCAACCGCCATACAGAAAAATCGTCGGGTGCGAATCACGGCGATTAGCCTTCGCCGTGCCGTCCGGTTCGCCCAAAAGCGCGAACAGTTCGGCACGGCGGATACCAAATTGCACCTTGCCGAACCCGCCCGTTCGGACAAAGTTCAGCAAGGAAACAAAAATCGGCGTGTCCATTACGCGCTAAACGCCCTATCTACCTGCACCTCCCGCGCCACGCCGGGAACGAGCAAGCGGAAGGTGAGTTTGCCGTCCGCGCCCACGTCTACGGCGATCGTGTCGCCGTTCTGGAAATCGCCGCGCAAGATGCCAGACGCGATCGGATTGTCCACCATGCGTTGCACCGTGCGGCGAAGCGGTCGCGCCCCGAACAGTGGGTCGTAACCATGTTCGACTAATGCGGCTTTCGCGGCGGGCGTCACGATTAACTTCATGTCGCGTTCCGCGAGTGCCTTTTCGGTTTTGTGCAAAACAAGGTTGACGATTTCGCCGATTTGCTCACGGTTTAGCGCGTGGAACACGATTACCTCGTCAATGCGGTTCAGGAGTTCCGGGCGCAGTTGTCCGCGCAGTTCGCCATACACCGCCGCGCTCATTTTGTCGTACCGCGCTTCCGATTCCGCCGCGCTGATGCCATCGGGAATCGCTTCGATCAGGTGCGAACCGATGTTTGAGGTCATGATAATCACCGTGTTTTTGAAGTTCACCACGCGCCCCTGTCCGTCGGTTAGGCGTCCGTCGTCCAACACTTGCAAAAGCACGTTCCAAACGTCGGGGTGCGCCTTCTCGATTTCGTCTAAGAGAATCACGCGGTACGGTCTGCGGCGCACGGCTTCGGTCAGTTGCCCGCCTTCCTCGTAGCCGACGTAGCCGGGGGGCGCACCGACAAGCCGCGATACGGCGTGTTTTTCCATGTATTCGCTCATGTCAATTCGCACCAGTGCCGCTTCGTCGTCAAACAGAAACTCGGCTAACGCTTTCGCCAGTTCGGTTTTGACAACGCCGGTCGGACCGAGAAACAGGAACGTACCCATCGGTCGCTTCGGGTCGGACAACCCGGCGCGGGAGCGGCGCACCGCCTCGGCAATCGCGGTAATCGCCGGGTGTTGCCCGATGATTCGCTCGTGAAGACGGTCTTCCAAGTCGAGCAATTTTTGCGCTTCGCCGCCCATCATTCGCGCCGCCGGGATACCGGTCGCCTTTGCCACGATTTCCGCGATGTCGTTTTCGTCCACCACCGAATCGCGCCCGGTCTCGGCTATCCATTTAGCCCGTGCCGCGTTAAACCGTTCGCGCAAAAGCCGCTCCTCGTCGCGCAAGGTCGCGGCGCGTTCGTACTCGCGTTCGTCCGCCGCCGCCTTGCCGTCGGCGACTAACTGTGTCAGTCTCGCCTCCATCTCCTTGAGTTCCGCTGGGTGCGACGACATTTGTATCCGCACCTTTGACCCGGCTTCGTCCATCAAATCAATCGCTTTGTCGGGCAGGAACCGCTCGGTGACATATCGCGCCGACAGCTTCACGGCAGCAACCACCGCATCGTCGGTAATCTTGACGTTGTGGTGCGCCTCGTAACGGTCGCGCAACCCTTTCAGGATTTCGATGGCGTCGGGAATGCTCGGCTCGCCGACAAACACCGGCTGAAAGCGTCGCTCTAAAGCGGCGTCTTTTTCGATATTCTTGCGGTATTCGTCTAAAGTCGTCGCGCCTATACATTGCAGTTCGCCCCGCGCAAGCGCAGGCTTCATCATGTTGGAAGCGTCCATCGCGCCCTCCGCCGCACCCGCCCCGACCACGGTATGCAGTTCGTCAATAAACAAAACGATTTTGCCCGCCGCTTTTTTCACTTCGTCCATCACACCTTTTAAGCGTTCCTCGAACTCGCCGCGAAACTTTGCCCCGGCGATTAATGCGCCCAAGTCGAGCGATAGCAAGGCGCGGTCACGGAGCGATTCCGGTACATCGTTAGCGGCGATCTTTCGCGCCAATCCCTCGGCAATCGCGGTTTTGCCGACGCCGGGGTCGCCGATAAGCACCGGATTGTTTTTCGTGCGCCGCGACAGCACCTGCACGACGCGGGTAATTTCCTCATCGCGCCCGATTACCGGGTCAATCTTGCCTTCCCGCGCCAAAGCGGTCAGGTCGCGTGTATATTTTTCTAAAAGTTGGTACTTGCCTTCGGGAGCGATACCTTCGCTACGTTTATCGCCGCGAATCTGCTGAAGCGCACGGTAAATCTGCTCTTCGGTGATTCGCGCCCCCGTGAGGATTTTCGCGGCGGGCGCGTCGGTTTCCTTGATAATCCCCAGTAGCAAATGTTCGACGCCGGTGTAGACATCTTTTAAGCGTCTCGCCTCGGTTTCGGCGTTGTCTAAAACGCGCTTAAAGCGCGGCGTCATATAAATCTGTTGCTCGGTTCCGCGAGTGTCGGCGGTTTGCATCTTTGGCGTTCGCGCCAGCGACTCTTCGACTTGTCGGGCAATACTGGCTTTGTCCGCGCCGACGCGCTCCATGATTTGTCCGGCAAGCCCGTCCTCTTGCTCCAGAAGCGAGAGTAGCAGGTGTTCGGCATCCATCTGCGTGTGCTTGTAGCGGCGCAGTATTTCCTGCGAATCGTAAATCGCAGACCTTGCGCGTTCGGTGTAATTTTCAAACATCGGTATTCTCCTTGTGCGCCGCCTCCACTTCGCGTTGAAGGGCGTCGAGTCGCTCCAGCAAATCCAAAATAATCGAAACCCCAGCTAAGTTGACGCCCATTTGTTGTGTCAGATTCTGTATGCGCTTCAACCGTTCGACATCGGCGTCGCTGTACAGTCTGTTTTTGCCGACGCGCTGGGGGCGCACCAAGCCTTCGCGCTCGTACATCCGCAGGGTTTGCGGATGAAGCGGCGGCTCATCGCCTTTTTCACGGCGCACCAAGCGTGCCGCAATCGAGATGGTATAAACCGGCTCATCGCTGAAATCGTCGTTCATGCCGGGGCGTCCCCCTCACCGATGGTTTTCAGTTCGGTAATCAGTTCACGCTCTCGGTCACTAAGCGTTTTCGGCACGGTGATTTTCACGCGGGCGTACAAATCGCCGTTTCCTTCGCCGCTTTTCAGTTTCGGCATTCCCTGTCCGCCGAGGCGAAGCGACTGACCGGACTGCACCCCGACGGGAAGGCGCATGGTTAGGCGCGTGCCTTTCGGTGTTGGAACTTTCACCTCGCCGCCGAGTGCCGCGTCGTAAAACGGCACGGGAACATCCACGTATAAATCGTCGCCCCGACGTTCAAACAGGGGGTGTGGCGCGACTTTCACCACCAGAAACAAGTCGCCACTACCCGCCGCCCCCGGTGCGCCCTGCCCGGCGACACGAACCCGTTGCCCATCCCCAACCCCTGCCGGAATCTTGACCTCGACGCGCTTGTCGCCGCCGCTACCCCCGGACAGGTTCAGCGATTTAGACACGCCGGTATACGCTTCTTCAAGCGTAACGGCCAAGCCCGCCTCCATATCCTGCCCGCGCTGGGGAGGGGGAGGGGACTGCCGCATCCGCCCGTGACCACCGCTGAACGGCGACGCGCCGCGCCCGCCCTGCCGCATCTGGTCGCCGAACAACGACGCGAAAAACTCGTTCATGTCGGGAGGAACCGCGCCGCCGTTGTACTCGACGCGGTAGCCGCCCGCCCCGCCGGGAAATCCCCCGCCACCGGGGAAACCGCCTCCCGCCTCGGCTTGCGAGTACGCTTTCCACTGGTCGCCGAAGCGGTCGTACTTGCCGCGCTTGTCAGCATCGCCCAGAACATCGTAAGCCTCCTGCACCTGCTTGAATTGCGCTTCGCTGGCGGCGTCGCCGGGATTAACATCGGGATGGTATTTGCGGGCGAGTTTGCGATACGCGGTTTTGATCTCTTTCTCGCTCGCGCCCTTTGGCACGCCCAATAGTTTGTAGTAATCTTTGTAGTCCGGTGTTGCCATATGCCCTGCCTTGCGCTTGCGTCAACGCGCAAA
>JACMIU010000391.1 GCA_014380985.1 Armatimonadota bacterium
ATGCCCGACCGTGCCTAAGCCGATCACGGCAACCGTTTCCCACGGGAGCGGGCGGCTCATTTTCGCGCCGCGCAAACAAATAGCGGCGAGTTTCGTCAGCACCGCCGTGTGAAGCGAAACGCCTTCCGGCACGGGAAATACCACGCCTGCGTTCACCACGGCATGACCGATATGCCCGCCCCAGCAACGGTTGACTTCAGCACGTTGCGTTCCCGTGCAAAACACCGCGTCGCCCTCGCGCACGTTTTGCACGTTCGCGCCGACTTGCCGGATACGCCCGCAAAGCGCATAGCCGGGAACGAACGGAAACGCGGGCGCACCGTTTTGTTGTCCGCTCAGACAGCGCAGTTCGGTCCCCGGACTGACGCACGAGTAGACGGTTTCTATCAAAACGTCGTTGTCGCCGGGTTCGGGAACCGTGGTATCAATCACGGCAACCGCATCCGGCGCGGTAAAAACAATGGCTTGTGTTTTCATAGGTTTATCGTTTCGGGGGGCAACAGTCGCGGTAGCACCAACTGAAACCGCTCGCCGGGAGTCACCGCCGGATATTCGGTAGTATTGTAGTCGAACGGCGGAACAAACGCGCCGCTCAGGGCGTCCGCGCCGTGATCCATCAGTGATGTAAGCGTTGCGAAAAGGCGTTCGACCAGTGCGGACACATCGTATTCCAGTCGGTACACCCGTTTGTGCCAACCGAGAAGCACCGGCGAACCGGCATTCGCGTAGGAGGCAACGACAACGTCGCGTCCCAGCACGATACCCAAGTTGTCGAACGCCATCAGCACGCCCAAAGCAATCATATCGTCACCGATGATGACTCCATCGGGACGTTCGCCTTCGTCTGCGTCCGCCCCGAAAACGCGGTACACCCAGTCCCAGCCGTGTTCGATGCGCGGCGGTCGGTATCTCCCGTTTTCCTCTATCGGCTGCGTTATCATCGTGGCAATTTCGCCCCGTTTCGCGCCCGACGCTTTCACACATTCGTGAAATGCTTGCTCCCAACGCGGAAACGAGGCGGACGTTAGATCGTGCGCGGGCAACATCAGCGCAATACTTTGACAACCGGATTGACCGAGCGCGGCAACCCCCTGTTCAATCAGCGATGACCGCGAACCCATCACTGTGTAGCGCGAGGAACCGGCGAAGGACACCACCGGCACATTCTTCGATTCAATCCACGTCACCGCTTGAGCGGGCAAGCCGACCGCGATCACGCCGTCGAAATTGTTTTGGCGAATCTCATCACGCAGATATTCGGGCAAGGTATCCCCCGCCCCGCCCTGTCCGGCTTCGGCAAACGCGATGGAAAGCCGGGTTTCATGCGCGGATGCCATCGCTTCGGCGCGTTCCACCAGAAATTGCCAAAACGGCGAACCGTTGGAGCGCAGAAAAAAGTCAAGCGAACAGATCAGGCAAATCGTGCGGCGGCGAATGTGCGGCGCGACAAACACTCCGCTTCGTTCGCGCCGGAACAAAACGCGCTTCTGTTCCAGTTTGTCGAGGGCGGCGTTCAATGTTCCCTGTGAAACCCCGATTTGCGCTTGCAGGGTTCGTAGCCCCGGCAAACGGTCGTGCGGAGACATGGTGTCAATGATTCGCATTAAGCGCGAACAGGCGAGTTCCGTTGCCTCACCGCGCCCGCGCCGCAAAGCAACATTCTTGGACTTGCCCGTTGACTCCTCCGCGTTTCGGGAAGGATGCTTTGTCATGCCTGTATTATAACAGATTTCGCGCCGGGGATTATGATACAACCATTGCGATGCAAAACTTCCTTTGCCGAAAGCGGAGCGCGTAAGATGCGCGTATTGTTTGTCGCGTCCGAGCCGAACGGTTCCGCTACATACCGCTACCGGAGCGAGAATCTCGCACGGTGCTTGCGCCGTGCCGGACACGACGCGACGATCGTTTACGTCGGCGATTCGCGGGTGCGGGTGGACGCCGATATCGTGGTTTTGCACCGGATTTGCACCGTGCCGGAAGGGATGGCGTTTGTTCGTGCCGCTCGAAAAATTGGTGCCGCGTTGGTTTACAGCACTGACGACACCGTGTTTGATGAAGACTCGTTTCCCGAAGCGGGCGAGCCATGGAGCGCGATTCGCGCCTTCGCGTCGCGCCACGCCGAAATGATCGCCGAGTCGGACGCGGTGCTGTCGTCAACGCGGTATATCGTGGACGAAGTGCGTCACGTTTTCGGCGCGGATAAGCCGGTGTTCACGGTGCGAAACTTTCTTTCCAGCGAACTTTTGGAACTTTCCGAAGCGGCGGAACGCAAGCGCGAAGCCTCCCCTTTCGTCACGTTCGGGTATATGTC
>JACMIU010000392.1 GCA_014380985.1 Armatimonadota bacterium
CGCGGGCGATGGATGTGGCGGCGAGTTCGGCGGCGAGGGTTTCTCCCACGCCTCCTGCCCCCACGGCAACCAATCCACCGGATTGTGCGCGTGCTGAAGCAGGTACGGCGACTTTTCGCGGGTCAGTCGGTTGGTGTGTGCGGGCGCGGTTTGCGGGTTCGTCATGGTGTGCGTTAGTGTACCCGGTTTGGTGCGGGGGTTAAAACCCCCCGGTAGAAGCCTTCGGCTATACACCCTGCGGGTGGGGGCTTCTCGGTTAGCCGTTCGATACACGGTTCTCCCACCCGCAGGGTGTACAGCACGAAGTGCTTCTACCGGAATGCTTCAACGTCCGTACTACGCCGCCCCTATCATCGCCAACGGCTCGACTTCCGGCACGGCTACCGCTTCGTCCGCCGAAACCGGAGCAAGTGGCGGGGCGGGCGCGGCGTCGTACTCGTCCACGCGCAGGAACACCTGTCGGATAACATCCTCCGGCGACGTTAGCCCGCCGCGCATTTTCAACAGGGCGTCCTCACGCATCGGAACCATCCCGGCTTGCTGGGCGGCGCGGCGCAAATCGGACGACGGGGCGCGGTTCATAATTAGGCGTGAAAAGTTTTCGTCCACGGCAACGACTTCGTGAACCCCGATTCGTCCCTTGTAACCGGTTCCCTCGCACGCCTGACAGCCGACCGGATGGTAAATCTTCTCGTTCGCGCCGATAGAAAGTAGCGCGGCTTGCTGAGGTGTCGGGGGGGCTTGACGGCGGCACGATGGGCAAAGCCGTCGCACCAACCGCTGGGCGACCATGCCGATTAGCCCCGACGAAATTAAAAACGGCGGAACCCCCATATCGGTAAGACGAGTAACGGCGGTCGGGGCGTCGTTCGAGTGGAGCGTAGACAGCACCATGTGACCGGTCATCGCGGCGCGAAAGGCGATTTCGGCGGTCTCCGAGTCGCGGGTTTCGCCGACCAGAATCACGTCGGGGTCTTGGCGCAGAATCGAGCGCAGTTGCCGGGCGAACGTTAAGCCGATTTTCTCAAACACCTGCGACTGGTTGACACCCTCCATATCGTACTCAATCGGGTCTTCGCAGGTGACGATGTTGTTCGCTTTGTTGCGTAGCACATTCAGCGCGGAATACAGCGTGGTGGTTTTGCCCGAACCGGTGGGCCCTGTGACCAGCAGAAGTCCGAGCGGTTGGTGAATCAGGTTCTCGAACGCGGCTTTGTTGTGTGGCGAAAAGTCCAACGCTTCGAGGGGGCGGAACGACATCCCCCGGTCTAAAAGGCGCATCACGACCTTTTCGCCGTACATGATGGGGAGTGTCGAAATACGTAGGTCAACGGATCGGGTTCCGAAGTTGACCGAGATACGCCCGTCCTGCGGCAACCGCTTCTCGTTGATGTCGAGCTCCGCCATGACTTTGATACGCGCCGCGCACACGTCTTGCAGGTCTTTCGGCAAATCGCGCCACGTGTGCAACACGCCGTCAATGCGGAAGCGCACTTCGACCTTGTCTTTGCGCGGTTCGTAATGAATATCGGACGCGCCGACGCGCACGGCTTCGTTGATCATGGCGTTGACCATTTGCACGGCGGGACCCTGCGCCGACGCCGGGGCGGGTTGCGAATTGGTGTTGTTGCCACCGGGTGCGTTACCGCCGAAGCGGGTATTTCCAAAAGACATAACAGGAAGTTCTCCTTCAGACTGGGCGAAATCGGCGCGAAGCCGTTGCGCGATTGTGATTGATATTATAACAGATTTATCGGTGGGAGGAAACGGGCGCAAACGTCATATAACGCCATTGTCCCGCGAACAATGACGCGAACGCAAACGTCACAGTTCGCCGGGCTTGAGTTGCGAGACCGTCGCCCCGCTTGCGCCGGTGCGTACCCTGCCGAACGTGATGAGGCGCGTGTTTTCCTTAGCGGCAACGGTCGCGCCACCGGGAACCGTCACGATAATACCGACTGCATTTTCGTCGAAGCCCGCAAACCGACCGAGAGCAAACAATCGCCCAGTATCATCCGACAGTCCGATAAGTACCCCGGCGTGTGACGACAGCGATACGACGCGCACCGTGCGAACCCCGAAGTGCGCCGACACCGCGCCGATTCCCGATTCGTAGCCGGGCGTCGCCGCGCCACTCAGGAAAAGCGTTAGCACGTCCCCGGCAATTTCGCCGTGAACTACCGGCAGGTTCAGCGCGTCCGCCACCCAGTCGGCGAGGTGCGGCGCGATCTTCGCGCCGGTTCCGATGGTCGCGCCGAGGGTTTGCACCACGTCCAGCGGCACAACAACATCAGTAGGCTTGTCGCCGAAGTACGCGGCGAGGCGCGTTTGGCGGCGCGTCGAACGCATCGCGGTGGGCTTTTTCTGAACGCCTTCCGCCACCGGCACGGCGACGATCTCCGCGCCGCAAACGCTGCGCATCTCGTTTGCGAGATCGGACAGTTCGCGGTTTACGTCCGCGCCGAACGCTAAAATCAGGTCAGGCTGGATTAGCGACGCCTTCGCGCATTTCAAACTCCGCGCCGTCGGACCGGTGACAAAGCCGGATGTGTCCACCAAAATCCGGTTGGCGTCTCGCGCCCGTGCGTGTAGCACAGCGCGGTGCGTAGCGGTCGCGTGTTCGAGGGGCAGAGCGGAAGCCGAAAACGCGCCGACGAAAAACGCGGCGGCGGGCTTCAGGTCGGACAGTTTCGCGGCGTCCTCCCGCGCCCACGCGACGCCCACGGTTCCCGGCGGCGCGATTTCGCTTTGCCCGATGTCGGCGTCCACCACGGCGACGCGCTCGTTAGTTTCCGCGAGACGCGACCCGGCAGTAGCGGCGAACGTGGTTTTGCCGGTGTCGGTTCCGCCGAGCAGTAGCACCGTGGCACCCGTGGGGAACGACGCGATACGCTCGAACACGGTTTCCCAAACGTCGGAAGGCGTGGTCATGAAGAATTATTATACCTCTTTCAAAAGTGTTGTTTCGTACTCCCGGTTGTAAATAGCGGCAATCAAGTTCAATCGCAAACCGAGC
>JACMIU010000393.1 GCA_014380985.1 Armatimonadota bacterium
GCCAAAATGCGGGCGGTCGTCGCCCCGACCGATGCGCGGGCGCAGTCGCTCGCCAACGAACCGCTGTCGCCGCTTCTCATCGGACTGCTGTTTCTGCTCGCGGTAACGTGGGTGTATTCGCTCATGGACGCGGCAAGCGGCGGCGCGAAGTCGAGTACGCCGGGCGGAACCGCGCCCCCGGCGGGCGACCGTTCCGGTTGGGAAGTGTAATTGTTCTACCTGCGGCGACGGACGAGAACGCCGAGCGCGGGGACAACGCACAGGGCAAGTAACCCCGTACTGGCTTCGGGAACCACAACGCCGGGCGATGTCACGGAAACGTTTCGGAAGTCAACGCTGTTATTCGCTCCGGCAGGAGCATAAACGTAAAACAAGAAATTAACGCTGGTGACATTCTGGTAGATGGGAGCGGAAAGGTTAACGGTTCTCTGCACCGGCGCATCCTGCCCGTCCGGTAAAAGTTCGGCGATGATGTCGGATGAAAGATTGTCGGCAGTGGATCGTATAAAGTAGCCTCGCGGACCGGAAGCCCCCCCTTTGCCGACCTCGAAACTAAGCGTTGCGAGATTCACGGTGTTGCCGTTCGAGGTCGGTTGCGCGGTAAAGCCTATTTGCAAAGGAACCAAGAAAACATTTTGGGCGAGCGCGGATGCGGTGTCGGTCACGCCGGTTGCGGGGAAAACGCTGAGGATTCTGCCAAAGCCGTTGTTGCGGATAATGGCGTTGCCGGGACTTGTACCGGGAAAAATGCCCAGCCCAACAGTGCTGAGACTGCTATCAATTACAGAAGGGTCATAATTGTTGGTGAAAGGAAAGGTGAATAAGGTCGCCGCTTGAACAGGCAGGACGGCGGAAACAATTGCAATTGTAGCGGCAAAAATGGCGAGGGAACGCATAGAAAAACTTTCTTTGTTGGCGGAGT
This sequence comes from Armatimonadota bacterium, assembly GCA_014380985.1. Classification (GTDB taxonomy): domain Bacteria; phylum Armatimonadota; class Armatimonadia; order Armatimonadales; family Armatimonadaceae; genus JACMIU01. Next base: position 923 of record JACMIU010000393.1, read on the forward strand.
TTGCGGCGCGGCAAATCGTGCCGGGGGAATGTTCGCCGGGTGTAGCGCAGTTTCCTGCGCCCAAAATGATTAACTATCGCGCCGCGCCGCACGACGATCGAACGGTCAGGTCGGTGGCTAGTAGCACGTGGCGCGGCGGTCCGTCCGCGCCTTCGATGCGGTCAAGCAGGGTTCGTGCCGCCTGTTCGCCGAGTTGTCGCATGGGAAGCGTGACCGTGGTTAGCGGTGGTTGCATATATTCGGCGGTGGACGCGCCCCCGAATCCCATCAAGGCGATGTCTTTGGGGACGGCGCGACCGGCGTCATGCAGGGCGCGGAGAACGCCCATCGCCGTGGAATCGGTGGCGGCAAGAATCGCGGAAACGCCCTTGCCCGCTTTGTCCAACAGCAGTTCGCGGGCGGCGTCCAAGCCTTCGGCGGCACGGTCGGAACGCGGGCGCAACGCTTCCCACGCAATCGTATCGAGCCGCGCCTCGCGCATCACCGATTGGTAGCCCTGCAAGCGTTCGCGCTGGGCGGTGTTCATGCGGTGCGGCGCGTACACATACGCCACGCGCTTGTGACCGAGGCGAAGCAGGTGACGCGTCGCTGTGCGGGCGGCGGAAAAATTATCTGCGGCGACATAATCGGCGTCTAAGCCGGGGACGAAGCGGTCAACAAATACGAACGGGATTTTCTCGGCTTCGAGGGCGCGGTAATGCTCCACAGCGGGCTTGGCGTCGGGAGTATCGGGATCGTCGTCCGAGGGCGCGATTAAAAAGCCATCCACGCGCTTTTGCTTCAACGCCTCGATTTGCGTTTCTTCCTGACGAAGTTCCGACGGGGCGTA
>JACMIU010000394.1 GCA_014380985.1 Armatimonadota bacterium
AACGCAATCGTGTCCGACAGGCTACCCATCAAATGCTCGATGCCGAGTGGGTCGGTGTAGCACGACGCCTCGAACGATTTTTGCTCGCCGTCGGCTCCGGCGTAACGGAGAAGGTTGGATTGCACCGCGCCGAGATTGGCGTAGGCGCGAACCACCGGCGGACCCGAAAGCGAACCGGCAAGGTAGCAGTACTGACAGTGCGCGGGGCAACCCTGCGCTAAGTGAAACTGATAATCGGCGGACGGCGGAATCGGCGGCAGATTAAACTGCGACGCGGGCGCGTTGACAATGGCGAGCGTCTCCTTCGCCAGCCGGTACGTTTCGCGTTCGTTCGCGCCACGCAGGTCGGTCAACCGGTTGGACTTCAGCGTTTCGACCGGCAAGCCCAGAGCAGACACGCGATCAAAAATGCGTTGTCCCCACGGCTCTTTCAAGGCGTCCGGCGTGAACACCACGCGGCGCGGCGACCACAAACGGGCGTCGGTCGGGGGTAAAAGGGGGGCGGACGCAACAGGCGTCGGTGTCTCCAGCATAGCGAGTTCTAAAGCCATCGGATAATTCCTTTTTCGTGTAATTTCTACGCTTATTGTATCATCAGTCCCCCCGCAGGGCAAGCCTCACGGGGAAACTTCATATTTGTTGCGGCGGGCTATTTGCGGCGGCGAACGACAATTCGTGATTTTGCTACGCAAAACACTGTGCCAAGCACAGGCAACACAAGCCCTGCCCCTAACAGCATCACGCTTCCCACTTCCGGCACGGTGACGGCAACGACGCTGACGTTATCCAGAATCCCGTCGCTACTTTCGGTAGCACTTGTGGGAGAATCCGTGAAGCGCAGAGTGGTATTAGCTCCCGTCGGGGTGAACACAAAGGTATATGTTGTATTCATGACAGCGGCAAAAGTGGTGGTTCGGAACGCCGTTTTGGTGGCGATGGCGAAGTTGAGAACCGCGCTGTCGGAGGTGTTTACGGCGTCCGCGATAACGCTTTGTGTACCGGATTGCGCTGCCGCCGTATAGTTTCCGTAGACAAAGGACACACTATAAGATGCTCCCGGCGTCGTGGCGAAACTCTGCGACAGCACCGCGTTGGGCGTAGCGTCACCACCGTTGAACGCAAACAATCGCGTCCCAAAGGCGGGTGGGGTCGGCGTCATATCTCTATAAAAAGCATACGTGCTAAGGTTGCCATTCCCAGTAGGAGTCCAGCCGGTGATTCCGCTTTCAAAGCCGGGGTTCGTGATGAGGTTCTGAGCATTGGCGGGAGCGGTCAGGGAAACAACGGTTAGTGCGGCAAGGGCAATGCTTGCGGCGAGAGTGATGATAGTCTTCATGGTAAATAGTCCTTCAACCTGCGCGGGGGAACGCAACAGGAATACACAAACGGTCGTTGCCAGCGTTTTTGTGCGGGCGAAGTTGATACGAATACAAACCGGAGCGCAGACCTTCTACTTGCGCGTTACGGGGCGGCGACGTAGGACAATCACCCCGCACAGCGACGCCCCGGAAGCACAAAGCGAGAGCGTTCCGACTTCCGGCACTACGGCAACAACGCTGACGTTATCGAGAATCCCGTCGGAGTTTGCGGTCGTAGAAAGGGCGGAATCGGTAAAGCGCAGAGTGGTATTAATTCCCGTCGCGGTGAACGAGAAGGTATACATGGTGTCCATGACGGTAACGAACGTGGTCTGATTTCCCAGTGCAGTGTCGGTGACGATGGCGGAGTTGAGAACCGCACTGTTCGCTGTATTCACAGCGTCGGCGGTAACGCTTTGCGTGGCGGTATCACTGAGGTTGTAATAGTTACCGTAGACGAAGGACACCAAATAGGACGTTCCCGGCGTAGTGGCGAAACTCTGCGACAGCACCGCGTTAGGCGCGGCTTGCCCGCCGTTAAACGTGAGCATTTCTGTCTCAAAGGAGGGGGTCGGTGTCAGACTGTAATTGAAGTAGGGACTGCCTACACCGTTTCCAGTGAGTGTCCAACCGGTAGTTCCATCCTCAAAGCCGGGGTTTGTGATCAGGTTTTGGGCAACGGCGATACGCGGCGCAAAGGCGGAAAGAGCGACAAGGAACGAAACGGCAAACGTGATTCGTGCGGTTGTAAAGGCAGTTTTCATGATTATTTCCTTCTGAGATTGAGTAATGTTGACCCGTATAAGGTTGTATTGGTCAACATAAAAGAAGAATAACATCCTTATCACCCGCGAAAAATGTCTTTTGACACTTGCGCCGCGTTTATTTTCATGATATCTTGCAGGGATTTTTATATCCGGTTGACTGCGCCACATGATTTATCATGTACCTGTGTCCTGTCGAAGCGCGGTAGAAACGCAATAAATGATTCAGGAATCGTATCCGCGTTCGTCAGAAGATTTAGGCAAGTGTTTTGAACTACTGGAACGCAGTGCCTATTACGACTTTTCCCTACATCGGCGCGAAGTTATCGCGGCATGGCAAAAATTGACAACGGAAGGAATAGGGCATTTTCTTCGCACGGAATATCTGACATCCTCCAAAGTCAGTGATACTACAAACAGCCGTTTTCTATCTTTGTTTTTTACTGTTTTTGTTACGCGGGAATACGCGACACATCTTGTAAAAAATGTTGCCATCAAGAATGTCGGTATGGATTTTCTGCGGTGGTATCACGATTTCCACTTCAAGCAGATAGGCATAAATCCCTGTCCGACACCCGCCGAGTTGGAGGCGGGGGTGGATTTGCATTGCCTTATTCCTGTGATGCTCTTTTCCCCTGAACTCGGCGGGATGCCGCATCAATTGCGGCGAACTTTGGAATACTCCCACTGGATGCGGGCGTCGGCAGCACGCTCTTTTGGCGGTTTTCGCTTCCGCTCATGGTTTGCCGATGTGGTTGGATCGGACATCAAAAACGTTTTGTGTTTCGCAGGGCTCAAGTTGCTACGCGACTATGCGGACAATGTTGGTGCGGTTAAAGGACGGGAACGGTATCTGCTATGTGTCACACCGGATAAACGATCCTCGGAGCAGATTTGTATACCGGAGACGGTCCGCTGTGATATAGAAGTGGGCAATTGGCTCTATGAAATGTTTGATTTCCGGGAGCAACAGGTAGCGTTGTCTTCCACGGAGAAACGTATCGGCGCATTACTGGTAATGAACCGGAGCAAGAGCGAAATCGCGTCGCTACTTTACCCGAACGCGGCACAGTCCGAAAAGGCGGTACAGTCAGGCTTTGAGCAGATGGGGAAAAAGTTGAAGAATGCTGGCTACATCGCTTGGGACAGCAGTGTGACCTTAGATATTTTGAAGCAGACACTTCTAACACACTTACAAGAGATTCGCCCGGCGATTTACTGGCATTTGCTTTCCTAAAACGATTTACCGATTTCTGACACGCATCGTTGCTTCCTGCTTCGTTTTGCCGCCCGTCATCGGGTGATACAATAAGTGCCTATGCCCGTTTCCCGTTTTTCAGAAACCTTTGCCGCGCTTCGTGCGCGAGGCGATAAAGCCCTTGTCGCGTTTGTCACGGCGGGCGACCCGCTTCCCCACCACACCGCGAATGTCGTTTGCGCCCTCGCCGACGCCGGAGCCGATATTATCGAAATCGGCGTCCCTTTTTCCGACCCACTTGCCGATGGTCCCACGATTCAAGCAGCGTCGTTTCGCGCTCTGCAAGCCGGAATGACGCCGCCGAAGGTGCTGGACGTCGTGCGCGAAATCCGCGCCCGCAACACGCACACGCCGCTCGTATTGATGGGCGCGTACAACCCCGTGATGCAATACGGTGTGGAAGCGTTCGCCCGCGATGCCGCCGAAGCGGGCGCGGACGGCACGATTCTCACCGACCTGACGCCCGAAGCGGCGCACGAGTGGAAACGCTACGCGGGCGACGCCGGGCTTGCTACGATTTTCCTGCTCGCGCCGACCTCGACGCCTTCTCGCATGGCGGTGGTAGGGCGGATGGCGACCGGCTTTATCTACACGATGGCGCGTTCCGGGGTCACGGGGGCGCGGGCGGATGTGCCGGAGGAGTTGCTCGGTCTGATTGAGCGGGTACGCTCTTTTGGCGGCGACACGCCGATTTGTGTTGGGTTTGGCGTTTCGACGCCGGAGCAGGTGCGCGAGATTTGCCGCTATGCCGATGGCGCGGTAGTCGGCTCGGTGCTGGTGGATTTACTGCACCGCGAACGCGATAACCCCGAACTGCTTTCTCTCGCCGCCGATTTTGTCCGTGCGCTGAAAGAAGGCACGAAAGGTATTCCTACATGAAACGTGTTTTTGCCGCTTGCGCCGTGTGTTTTGCTTTGTGCGTTTCGTCCCCCGCCCATGCTCGCATCACCGCGTGGCTCGACTACACCAATTTTGACACGCGCCTCGGCGAACTCGCCGCGTCCGCAGGAGTTACGCCCTATTCCGCGCCCGAACAGTTGCAACTACGCGCCAATATTTTCGCCGACTTGAACACGATTTACGGCGACTATGATGTGACGTTCACCGAAACGCGCCCCGTATCCGGCGACTACGAACGCCTTGTTTGGGGGCAAACTGGCTCAGACGGAACGCTGGGGCTTGCCGACCGGATTGATTTTCGCAACCTGAACCGGAATGATGTTTCACGCATCTACACGGCGAACTTCGCGTTTTTTGTGGACGAGTTCGATGGCTTGGACAACCGCACCGCGCAAATCGCGCAGTTGTCGCGGGGTTTCGCCGGAACCGCCGCGCACGAACTGGGGCATAATATCGGGCTGGAACACTGCGACTGCTACGGTTGCCGCGAAATCACGCCGGCGAACTATGCTAACACGCAGGGCTTGCAAAACCGCTTCATTATCGCTACTGGAAGCACGGGCTTGGAAGAGGACGGGCGCGAGGCACTACGTTCCTTTGGAGAATGGGAGCGCGTTAAACTGGCGTATGCGGACGGCGTTTCGCGGGAAACCCCGCCCGTGCTTTCCGAACAGGCACTGCCGCACGATTCGCTCGCCACCGCGCAAGCCTTGACACTGACCAACCTTTCCACCACCGACGCCGCGTCCGCATTGGTTGTCGGGGGACTGGGGTTGTCCGGCGAACAGGACTTCTTTTCGTTCACTGCGCTTGCCGGAGAAACGATCACCGCCCGCGTTTTGAGCGACGTATTGGACGACCGGTTGACCCCGTTCGATACCCTGATGAGCCTGTTCTCGCCGACCGATGCGCTTCTGTTCGAGGACGATGACACCCAGTTCAGAAACAACACTTTCAACGTTATCGGCACGTACTCGACCGACACGTTTTTCGTGAACATTCCGGTTACGCAAACCGGAACCTACACGCTCGCCGTGAGCGCGTTCACCGGAAGCGCACGGGGGCAGTACGAATTGCTGGTAGCACGGCACGGGGCACAAGCGGTGGTTGTGCCGGAAAGCGGCGCGGCGTTTCTGCTGACGCTGGGGATTCTGGGCGGGTGGCTACATTTGTCGCCGCGCCGGAATCATGGCATAATGAAGCCATGACCGTTGCCGAGTTCGCGCAAGCGATTGACCACACCCTGCTCAAATCCGATTCGACGCGGCGCGATGCCCGGCGCGTCTGCGAGGAGGCGAAAACGCACGGCTTCGCGGCAACGTGTATCCTACCCTCGTGGGTCGCGGACGCCGCCGAGATTTTGGATGGCACGGACATCGCCGTTTGCACCGTGATTGGCTTCCCGCACGGCATCGCCCCCACCGACGCCAAAGTCACCGAGGCACATACGGTTATCGCCGACGGCGCGACTGAGATTGACATGGTAATCAATGTGTCCGCGCTCAAATCCGGCTCCGATTTGCTCGTGTTTCAGGACATCGAGGCGATTGTTGAGGCGGCGGAACCGGGCGGCGCACTGGTAAAGGTCATTATCGAATGCGCCTTGCTGACGAACGAGGAGAAACAACGCGCCTGCCGGATGTGCGTCGAGGCGGGCGCGGATTTCGTGAAAACGTCTACCGGATTTGCCGGAAGCGGGGCGACCGTCGCCGACGTGGAACTGATACGCGACACCGTGGAAGGCGAAGCGCGTATCAAAGCGGCGGGCGGGATTCGCACCGTAGAGGACGCGCTCGCCCTGCTTCACGCGGGCGCGACCCGCTTAGGCACTTCGGGCGGAATCGCATTAGTTGAGGCGTTTCGCGCCGGTCAGGACACAAACGTGGTGGGAAGCGCGTATTAGCGAATTGTGACCCGCGAAGAACTGCAATCGGAACTTGCCGCGTTCCCCGGCGCGACCGCCGAATACCCGTTCGATTTCACGACCCGCGTTTATAAAGTCGGCGGCAAGATTTTTGCCATCATGGGTGACGATGCCGAACCGTTTAAGGTGTCGCTTAAATGTGATCCCGATATTGCCGAGGAACTGCGCGAAGAGTATCCCGGTATCGTAGTTCCCGGCTACCACTTAAATAAACGTCACTGGAACACAGTGACAATAGATGTTCGCGTCGCTGATGACGACCTGCGCGACTGGCTCGCGCATTCTTACGACCGGGTATTTGGCTCGCTAACTCGTAGCGTCCGCGAGCAAATCGCCCCCCTTTAGCACTCGCGCCGCTGTAAAAAGCGTCGCTATTATTTCTGGTTAGGAGAATGTTGGTTTCGTGATTAATACTCGTTTTGCGGCAATCGTCGCATTTAGTTTGTCTCTGTCCGCCATCGGTAGCATTGCGTTCGCGCTAACGCCCGCCCCCGCGCCGCTGGTGTCGGTCGGGAACGTCGCCGCCAGGCTGCTCGCCGCGCCGGGGGC
>JACMIU010000395.1 GCA_014380985.1 Armatimonadota bacterium
ACCGGCTTGCCGTCCTTTTCGCTCACCCGAACCTCGTACCAATCACTTAAATCGGGCGCATTCACCGTGTTGCCCCACGCGATTTTGCCGTTCGTTCCCATCGCCATATACGGCACACCGACGAACGCCACGCCGTAGAAATCAAGTTCGCCCCCAGAGACGCGCCCTTCGTACCAGCGTAACGCTCCGTCAAGCGGCAGGTGCGGGTCAAGCGACACGATGGCATTGCCCGAATCGGTGCGACTTCCGGCGACCGCGAAGCCGTTGCTACCGCGCTTCGCCGGGTGCTTTTCGGCGGGGTCGGTGGCAAACAGCAGGTTGAACAGGAGGGCAAGCGCGGCAACATCCACCGGTACGACCGGGAACGCCCACGCCGGACACTCCGCCGGGTTCTCGCTCATGTACCGATTGACGCCCGCCGCGAACGCTTCCACGCCCTCGCGCACGATTTCCGGCAGGTCGCCGTAGCGTTCCATGGCGATTTCGGGTAGCCGGTACGCCCGCACCGCAATATCGCGTTCCAAAGAGCCAGCACCCAGCACCGACGCCGCCGCTCCCCGCGCCGCTAAGTAGTGCGCCAGCATCGTCGGCAACCGGTCAAACGCTTGCGCGTAGCCGAACGCTTCGAGGGCGTCGCTTTCCGTGTCGGCGAAAATATGCGGCACACCGTAGCGGTCGCGGTACGTCGTCGCGTGGTAGGTCGGGGCGATATTCATGGCGTGTAGTATACCCTCACGTCGCGTATAGCGGTTCGGTCGGCGCGGAATGAGCGCGTTCCGTTTCCCTGCCGACGAACTTTTACAAAAAAGAAGTGTAGAAACAGTAGATATGTGGAATATAGGATACGGTATTGAAACTATACCGACCGACCATCCCGGCGGCACCGACCCGTTGATTCTTCAACACGCAGAAGGACATTCGCACCTATGTTTATCCAATCACTATCTCGCAACTCTGTATTCGCAGTAACTCTTGGACTTGCCGCACTACTTTGCGCCCCGGCGCAAGCCCAAACCGTGAACCTTGTCGGCATCGTGCGCGACTTTTTGTACGTCGGCACGCCGAGCGGCACCTACAACGGCAACGTCGGGGTCGGTCATCCCGACTTTGAGTTCAACCTGAATAACGTGGACATTGACGGCGTACAAAACGCCGTTCTTCCGACGCTGACCGACCCGTCCAGTGGAACCGCGAACCTTTTTACCGACATCAACGCCCGCTTCGCTACCAAACTTCAGTATAACGCGGCGGTCGCCAACACCAGCACCGGCTACTCCGGCGCGGCGAACTTCAACCAATGGTATGCCGATACCCCCGGTGTCAACGTTCTCGCGGGCTACTACGGCGTCACGGCGACACAAATCACGCCGGGTGTTTATGAGTACGACCAGCAGAACTTCTTTCCGATAAACGACACAAACCCCAGCGACGGCGACCAGTTTTACGCGGTCAATAACGGCGGTTTCGGCGCACAGAACCCGTCCTTCGGGGGACGAAACTTCGGCTTCACGTTCGAGGTTCGCACCAACTTCGCCTACACGGCAAGCGCGAACCAAACGTTCACCTACACCGGCGACGACGACGTCTGGGTTTTCATCAACGGGCGACTCGCGGTTGATCTCGGCGGGGCGCACCCACCGCTCACCGGAAGCGCGAACCTGAACGACCTTGCCGCACTCGATGGCAATCCGTTCAACTTAGTGAACGGGCAACAGGCGCGACTCGATATTTTCTCGGCGGAGCGGCACACCGACGCTTCCACCATCCGAATCAACACCAACATTCCGCTGGTGAGTGTTTTGCCGCCGGGCTTCGCCGCGCTTGTGCCGGAAACGGGAACGTTGCCGCTTCTTGTTACCGGCTTGGTGTCGCTGGTCGCCGCCGTACCGGTTCTGCGCCGCCGCCACGCACAAAAGTAATCGTCCTTTCGTCGGCGGGGGAAAGTCTCACACGGGACTTTCCCCCGTTTTTGTTTGTGTTTCCGAGCGTCCGCCGACAAAACCGCCCGAAGCAGGGTAAACTGTAAGCGTAGCGAAGGATTTGTACGTAACCCCCTATGGCAAAAATCAGCGGGCATTGGCTCGCCATTATCAAGAACGGCATCATCACCGGCATCGTTGGCGCGGCAGTCACGACGGCGGTTATCGCCGCGTATGGCAAGACGCGAACCGGCGACCCGTGGACACCGTTTAACGGCATCGCGCATATGTTGTTCGGCGAAACCGCCGCGAACCGCGACGGCTTTGTTCCCCGCGAAACATTGGTTGGCTTAGGCTTGAACGGCACGGCTATCGTGACTTGGGGCGTATTGTACGAAGCGATTGCCGGACGCACGGCGTTCCCCGCGTCGCTTCTGACCGGTAGCGCGGCATCGCTCCTAATCTACGTGCTGGACTACCATATTTTCCCGCCGAAACTGCGCCCCGGCTTCGACAAACGGCTGGGTTCGGACGCGATTTTGGCGGCGTACCTGTTTTTGGCGGCGGTGTTCGCGCTGTCGCCGCTTTGGAAAGCGAAGAAAAAATGAGCAACACGATTCCGGGTGTATCCCCGCAAGCCGAACTGCACTTCACCCGCGGGATGCTCCACCTGCGGCGCGGTGAAGCGATTCTGCCCGCTTCGATGGCGATTCCCGAAGAAAAAACCGCCCCCGGCGCGGATGTGTTTCTGGCACTTCTCGGCTTGGCGACGGTCGCCACCAGCCGCGCTATCGGGCAAACCGGTTGGATAGAGCGATACCGCGAGGAGATGCGAACCGCCTTGACGCACTTCGATAAAGTCGCCGACCTTCAGCCGAACTTCGCCGATGTGTACTTTCGCCGCGCACAGGCACTGCGCTACTTAGGCGACAACGTTCCCGCCTTAGATTCCGCCCGCCGCGCCCGCGACTTATTCCCCGACAACCGCGACTTTGCCGCCTTAGTCCGCTCGCTCGAAAACGCCGTGGCATCGAAGTCACGCCCGTCGTCCCCCCCGCAACAGGGTGGCTTTGCGCAGAACGGTTATCCGCAAGCGGGTGGCTTCGCGCAAGCCCCTCCTCCCTCCAGCGGCGGAATGGGCATGATGGGCGGAACCGTGCCGCCCCCCGTTATCGCCGGGGGGTCGCCGCACGGCGTGGGCGCACTTCCGGCGGGTGACCCGACCAAAGGGCTAACGTGGGACGATATTATCCTTCCGGCTCGCACCAAGCGCGAACTGCGGCAGATGCAACTGGTGCTGGAAAACCCGTCGCTCGCCCGCTCTTTGGGCGTCGAACCGCCGACCGGCTTGCTCCTCTACGGACCGCCCGGAACCGGCAAAACCACGGTGGCGCGGATTTTAGCCGCGCAAACCAAAGCGAAATTTCTCACCGTGAGCGTCGCCGAAATCAACCAGATGTGGGTCGGCGAATCGGAAAAGGCGGTGCAAAAACTGTTCGCCGAAGCCCGCGCCCATCCGCCGAGCGTGATATTTTTGGACGAAGTGGACGCCCTAATTCCGAACCGCGCCGGGGGTGTCCATCAGTATAGTGACAAGGTGGTGAACCAGTTCCTGCATGAAATGGACGGTATCAAGCCGAATCAGGGTTTGTTTGTTGTCGCGGCGACCAACCGCCCCGATATGCTCGACCCGGCACTCGTGCGCGGCGGACGCTTGTCGCGGCAAATCGAGATTCCGCTTCCCGAAGAGGAAGGGCGCGTCGCGCTTCTCAACCTGCTGACGCACCGCGCCAACCTATCACCCGATGTCAAAATTGCCGACTTAGCCGAAGCGACCGACAACTTTAGCGGCGCGGACTTGCGCGCTCTGGTGAACGACGCGGGGCTTCAGGCGATGATACGCCTCGCGGACGAAGGCGGCGAGAACGCGCTCACGGTCGCCGATTTCAACATCGCGCTGGAAAATATGCGCCGATAGAATGAAACCACAGAGACACAGAGGGCGCAGAGACCGGAGAAGAGAAGAGAAGCCGTTGCCGCGTTGTCGTTCGACTTCCGGTATCGTTCCC
>JACMIU010000396.1 GCA_014380985.1 Armatimonadota bacterium
AATTACCGCGCACGGAACAGTTTATGCCGAGCAGAAATCCGCCGGTAGCGGCGACAACTACTACCGAATCCGGTAGGTTCAACACGAAGAACAGCAAGCCCGCAACCGTGCCGCCGATGCTTCCGAGCAATGCACAGGCGTAGCATCCCCTCAGAATCTGCCATGCCGGAATCGGCTTGCTAAAAATAAGCCATTCGACGAATAAGGCGGCGCGGTCGGAGGGGGGGTGGCAGGATTGGCTCGATATTTTTCATGGGTTTGTGCTTTTGACACAATCGGTGCGGGCAGAACGTTCCTTCCATACTCCTGCAAAACGCAAATGGTGATAGACCCCCGCGCAAAAAGCGCGGCACGTCCGGCAGGAAAACCGAAGCCACGCGGCGAAAGAAAGAGGCAAGCCTGCCGTGATTGACCGCGCCGGGCAACCAAACTCCCCTCATAGAAGGACAACGCCGACCATGCCGACCTACGCACTCACCTACCACCTGAAAGGCTCCGACCAGAAGCCGCAGGAAACCATCGAAGCCGATTCGCCCGAACACGCCGGAGAACTGGTGGCGAAAAAGTTTGAAACGCCCGGTGCGATTGTTTGCCCGCACGACAACGAAGTCACTGTTGTGCCGAAAGAATCGGTCGCCATTTGCCAGATTCGCGCCACCCAGCAACGGCGCACGGCGTCCGCACGGCGCGTCACGCCGTTCGACGAAGACGAGGACGAAACGATGGCACTGGAAAACCCGGTAGTGTAATTAGGCAAAACGAAGTTTTTGCCATCAGGCAAAACGAAGTTTTTACCGACACGAAAGGCGCAACCAACCCGCCCCGCCAAACGTATATACAGTATGAACGCTTTACAATGGCTCTTTGGTGCGCTTCTCGCGGGAAGCGTCGCCTATACCGTGCTGGGCTACCGGCACAAGTACGGCGCGTTATCGGGCAAATCGCGCCTGTTTCGCACGGTCGGCTTGGTGCTGATGGATTTACTTCTCCTAACGGTGCTGATGTTTTTCAGCACCGACTGGGACGCGATGCTGTACAAAGTTGGGGTTTCTACGGAAGACTCGGCGGCGCGGGTACTGCTCTCAAAGGGCTTGTACTTTGCGACGTGGATGCTTCTTTCCGTGCTAACGGTCGGTTGCGCCGCACTCGACTCGCTGGAAAACTTTTCCGTTTATCGGCGTCAGCGGCGCGAGGCACTCGATCAAATGGTGCAGGAAACCATCGCGGCGAGCGTGGCAAGGCGAACGGCGGGGCAGTCCGATATGCCGACTTCGACACCGTGACAATAACCGACGACGAACGCTTTATGCGCCGCGCCCTGCTTTTGGCGCGGCGCGGCAAGCACACGCACCCGAACCCCAAAGTCGGCGCGGTAATCGTGCGGGACGGTGCGGTGGTCGGCGAGGGCCACCATGTTCGCCCCGGCTTGCCTCATGCCGAAGCCGGAGCGTTCGCCGAGGCTGGGGACGCGGCGCGGGGGGCGACGGTTTACGTGACGCTGGAACCGTGTTCGCACACAGCGAACCGCGACGGTTCGCCGCGAACCGCTTGCGCCGACCGGTGCATCGAAGCGGGCGTTTCCCGCGTGGTCTGCGCGATGATTGACCCCGATACCCGCGTGAGTGGACGCGGCATCGAACGGCTCCGCGACGCCGGAATCGCCGTCACATTAGGCGTGTTGGAAACCGACGCCCGCGCCTTGAATCGCCCGTTTGTCAAGCACCGCGAAACCGGACTTCCTTTCGTTCTCCACAAAGCCGCCATGACGCTCGACGGCAAAATCGCCACTGTGTCCGGTTCGTCGCGCTGGGTTACGGGAGCCGAAAGCCGCGAATATGTCCACCGCGTTTTGCGCGGCACGGCGGATGCGATTGTGGTCGGAGTCGGCACGGTGCTTTCCGATAATCCATCGCTGGATGTACGGACGAAATCGCGGAACGTTCACGCCCCCGTTCGTGTCGTAGTAGATAGCGGACTGCGAACGCCGATAAACGCGAAAGTCGCCGCGCCGGGTACAATTTTTTACACGCTCGAAACGGCGGGTAACGAAGCACGGGCGGAACTACTCGCGGCGACCGGGGCGACCGTGGCTCGCGTAGAGGCGGACGACACCGGGCGCGTTTGCATCGCCGCCGCGATGCGCGATTTGGCGGAACGGGGAGCGTTATCTGTTCTTTTAGAAGCCGGGGGCGAACTCGCGGCATCTTTTTATGCGGCGCGACTTGTGGATAGCGCGTGCGTTTTCGTCGCCCCGAAAATCGTGGGCGGACGCGGCGCACCGACGCCGATTGGCGGCGCGGGGCTTGCCGAAAATATGAACGCCGCCCTTCGCACCGGAACACTCACCGTGCGACGGTTTGGCGCGGATATTGCACTCTTTGCCGATATACGATACGACGATTGAATACCAACACGAACGAAAGCGACACACCATATGTTTACCGGGATTATTGAAACCGTGGGAAAAATAGCGGGAATCGAACGCGGCGCGGAATCGGTGCGCCTGTCGGTGACATCGGGAAAGATCGCCGAAGACGTGTCGCTGGGCGACTCGGTGAGCATCAACGGCGTCTGCCTGACGGTGACGCAGATTGCCGCGCCCCGCGTGACCTTTGACGCCGTATACGAAACGCTCCGCAAATCCACGCTCGGCGATCTCGGTATCGGCGACGCGGTGAACCTCGAAAGGGCGGTTCCCGTCGGCGGTCGGCTCGGCGGTCACGTCGTGCAGGGACACGTGGACGGAACCGGGCGCGTCGCCTCGATTCGCCCGATTGGCAATTCGTGGTTTGTGTATATTGACGCCGTGCCGGAATTAATGCGCTACATCGTGACCAA
>JACMIU010000397.1 GCA_014380985.1 Armatimonadota bacterium
AACTTAATTGCCCCTGCCCTGCCGCGTCGGAGTTCGCCTCTCAATGTTCTGCTTTGCGAGAACGGCGCGAAGGTGCGCGAGGATTTCGTTCGCGCTTTAGGGGACGCCGCGCAAACCGTGGGCGCGGCGGAGTGTGTGGTCGGGCGTATGGTTCCCGAACCGCAAGCGGGCGTTTTGGACTTGATGGCGGAATCGTTCGCCGAACTGCCATTCGACGCCGATTTTTGGCACGGCGCGGTTCCGGCGGTTCCCGGCTTGGTCGGGGTTCGCGGCGGGGCATTCGGCGCGTATGAACTGCGGAAGCGGTTCCTTCACAACGGCGGTCATGCCCTGCTGGCATACCACGGACACCGGCGCGGGTACGAATGGTTGGCCGAGTGCGCCGAAGATGCCGCGCTAATCGCCGAACTGCGCGGGTTCTGGGCGGAGGTCGGCGCGGCGTTCGGTAAGTGCGAGTACGCGGGCGTTCCGATTTTCGCGCCGGAGGGTTTAGCCGATTTCACGAACGATCTACAGACGCGCTTTCGTGAACACGAACTGGGTGATACGGTGGCGCGGGTGGCGCGGGATCCGCGCCGCAAACTCGCCGCCTCCGACCGGCTGACGGGAGCCGCGCTGTTTTGCCACGCGCAGGGCGTGGAGCCGGTGTACACGGTTCGCGCCATCGTCGCCGCGATGGAGTACGGCGTTACCGAGCCATTCGCCACGGTCGCGGGGCTACCGGCAAATCATCCATTAGTGGCAAGTGTCGAAACCGCGCTTGCAGGATTTTAGGTTGCCGGGCGCGAACAGAACGCTATTATGAGTTCGATTCTTTATTCCGAGATTTTTGAGCAACCGGGTGCGGTTGCGCGGGTGCTGACCGAAAGCGTTTCCGAGGTACAAGCCCTTGTGCAAGCCGCGAAACGCGCAGACGTGCGCTATATTGCGCTGGCGGCGCGGGGAACGTCCGACAACGCGGCGATTTACGCGAAGTATCTTTTGCAGATTTTGTGCGGGGTTCCGGTGCTACTGACCGCGCCGAGTGTGCATACACTCTACGGGGCGACGGTGGATTACCGGGGCGCACTGGTGATCGGCGTTTCGCAAAGCGGGGCGGGCGAGGATATTTGCGAAGTGGTGAGCGCGGCGCGAAAAGCGGGCGCGGTCACGGCGGCAATCACGAACACGGAAGATTCCCTGCTGGCACGAACGGCGGAACACGTGCTACTGTGCCGCGCCGGGCGCGAGGTTGCGGTGGCGGCGACGAAAACGTACACCACGACGCTGACGATTTTCGCACTTCTCGCGGCGGCGTGGAGCGAGGACACCGCGTTCGGCGCGGCATTGCAGGGTGTGCCGGAGGCGGCGCAGTCCGCGCTATCGGTGGCAGAACCGGTGGTGTCGGCGGTCGCGCAAACGCTGTTTCACGCCGAAAAGATGGTGACGGCGGCGCGGGGCGCGAACCTTTCCACCGCGATTGAAGCGAGCCTGAAAATCGCCGAAACGACCGGCACTACCACGCAGGCGTTCTCGTCCGCCGACCTGCTTCACGGGCCCATCGCATCGGTTGAGGCGCGAACACCGTGTCTGCTTTTCGCACCGGCGGGCAAATCGTCCGAGAATATCGCGGAACTCGCGGGGAAACTTTCCGGGCGCGGGGCGCGAGTGATTACGTTCTCGCCGGAGCCGGGCGCGGATGTGCCGCTCGTGTCGCCCGCTCACGAACTGTTGTCGCCTTTGGTGGATATTTTGCCCGCGCAACTTTTAGCCTATTACCTGACCGTGGCGCGGGGCTTAGACCCCGACAACCCGCGCGGACTTTCCAAAGTGACCATCACGCGGTAGGATAATCGTCTATGATAGCCCTTTTACGCGGTACGGTCGCCAAATCCACCACTGGGTTCGTGATTCTGGACACGGGCGGCGTCGGCTACAAGGTTTCGGTTCCGGTGTCGGTTCTGGAAACGCTCCCTGAGGACGGTTCGCCGATAACGCTGTTTATCACGATGATTGTCCGCGAGGACGATATGTCGCTGTACGGCTTCGGCGACGAGACCGATCAGAAGGTTTTTGAACTGCTGCTTACCGTGACCGGTGTTGGCCCGAAAGCAGGCTTGGCGTTTTTGTCGGCGATGACGGCGGAGCAGATAGCGCAGTCTATCGCGTCCGACGATGTGCGGGCGATCACCCGCGTCCCCGGTATCGGACCCAAAACCGCGCAACGCATGGTGCTGGAGCTCAAGGACAAAATGGCGGCGTTCGGCTTTGCGCGAAAGGTGGATAATATCGCCACGTCGGCAAAGGTGCAGTCCAGCCGTGACGACAAAGCCGATTTGCTGTCGGATGTCACATCGGCACTGATGAACCTCGGCTACAACAAGTCGGAAGCGAGTAAGGCGGCGGAGGGTGCGCTGTCGGAGAAAATCGGCGACGCGGGCGCGGGCGCACCGCTCCCGAAGTTCGCCGACCTGCTCCGCGCCGCACTGAACCGGTTGACGAAGTAGGGCGGTTCAACAACGCGGTGTGTGGTATAATCGCGGCAAGTATTTGTTTGCGCGAATAGTGTGCAAAAGTTGG
>JACMIU010000398.1 GCA_014380985.1 Armatimonadota bacterium
CGATATACAAACGGTCGGAGCGGCTGGCTTGTGCGAGGAGTACTGGATTCCGGCGGACGATTTGCCCGCGTTCAACGCGGCGATTCGCGGGCGGATTGAAGTCGTGAGCGAGTTTCGCCCGGCGGAAGCGTAACGTATCGGCGCAGCGGCACGTTCTTTATTCAATGACGAACGCGCCGCAAACACCGCCGAACGTTCGACCGCTTGCGGGCGTGCCAATTGCCCACCTGCTCGCCCTCGGCGTTCGGCTAAAGGCAACAAACCTGCATATCGCGGTCGGGTTGCCGCCCGTGTTTCGCGTTCGCGGCAAACTGCTTCAAGCCCCGTTTGAGCCATTCGATCCGGCAACGGCGCGGCAAATCGTTTCGGACATACTGACGCCGGAGCAGAAGCGAACGCTGGAGTTGGCGCGGGATGTTCAGTTTACGCACCAAA
Source organism: Armatimonadota bacterium (assembly GCA_014380985.1). Lineage (GTDB taxonomy): Bacteria > Armatimonadota > Armatimonadia > Armatimonadales > Armatimonadaceae > JACMIU01. Next base: position 436 of record JACMIU010000398.1, read on the forward strand.
GCGAGGCTCGCCTTTTCCGTGCCAGCGTGTTCTACGATCTGGGGGCGATTGCGGCGGCGTTCACACTGTTCGGTGCGCCCCCGCTAACCGTGGAGGTACTGGGGCTACCGTCCGATTTGGAAAATGTATCGCGCCTGACACGCGGCTTGATTTTGGTAACGGGGGCGAATGGTTCCGGCAAGACATCGGTCGTCGCGGCACTGCTGGACGCGATAAACCGGGGGCGTAGCGCACGTATCGTCACGCTGGAAAAGCGCGTGGAGTACCTGCACACGAACCGATTGTCTTTGTTTGAGCAACGCGAGATCGGTGACAATCCAACCGATCTGTCAACCGCTTTGCGCGGCTTGGCGAAGCAGGACGCCGACGTTATCGCGGTTGAAACTATGTACGACTTACAAACCATGCGAGCCGTGCTGGACTTGGCGCAAGATCGTCTTGTGTTCGCGCAGATAGCAACCGTTTCGGCAGAAAGCACGGTCGAACGGTTTATCGAATCGTTTCCTACTGAGGAGCAAGACGCCGTGCGCGAGCAGTTTGCGAACGTCCTTTGCGTCATTGTTTCCTGCCAACTACCGCCGCGAGGAGACGGAAGCGGGCGCGTCGGCGCATATGAAGTGCTGATTCGCACTCCGGCGATCGCCAACTTGATTCGTGAAGGGCTAACATCTCACATCATGAGTCATTTGCAAACGGGTCTTAGCATCGGAATGCAGTCTATGGAAAACGCTCTGCTCAATCTGCACCGCGCAGGAATCCTGTCACGCGAGATTACGCTTGCGTACAGCCCGAACCGGAGCGATATGGAAACACGGTTGGTTGCTTTGTAACCGCCGGATACGGAACAGGTAATCGTTCGTCGAAGCGACCGCCACAAAAAATCCTGCCCCATTGCACCGTTTTGTGGTAATATACACTCACCTTCGGTACGTAAGTAGCGGTAGGTATCCTTCCTAACCGGTATGTGACGGACGAAGCGCACACGGTTTGTTTTAGCGTCAATGCCGCCGCGACGCAGTTGCCTTCCTCTTGCCGGGGCGGCGCTGCACCATCTTATTGATCATGCCGGGTAAGTCGCCCCGGCTACCTTGATACAGCCTGATTGAGCGGTCAACAACGAATGTTTTTATCGGCGTCATTTTTATAGTCACCGACGCCCGCACCGAAACGTTTAGACCGCGTTTCTCATCAACCGTTCGTGTCCGCGTTGTTTACCCATCAAACGCGGATTTTACCAGAAAGGGGCTACATGGCAAAGTTTGATATTCTGAAAGCCGCCGACGAGTTTCGCGCACAAGCCGACAAACTCAAATGGGCGGGAACGTTCGCCGATTATCTGGAACTGGTTCGGGAAAATCCCCGCATCGCCGATCTCGCACACGCCCGTTTGTTCAACATGGTGATGTCGCCGGGAACCGAGGAGCGACCCGACGCCACCACGGCGTACAACTTTTTCGAGAACGAAATCTTCGGACTCGAAAAGGTGCAGGCGCATCTGGTCGAGGAATACTTCTCGCCCGCGTCGCGTCGCTTGGACATTCGCAAGCGGATTCTGATGCTGGTTGGACCCGTTGGCGGCGGTAAATCCACGATCTCCACGCTGGTTAAAAAGGGCATGGAAAAGTTTTCGCGCACCGATGAGGGCGCGGTGTATGCGATCAAGGGTTGCCCGATGCACGAGGAACCGCTTCATTTAGTGCCGGACGAACTGCGTGCCGACTTCAAAAACGAGTACGGCGTACACATTGAAGGCGACCTTTGCCCGGTGTGCCGCTACCGGTTGGAGCGCGACTGGAAGAACGATCTCGCTTCCGTCCCCGTGGAGCGAATCGCCTTTTCGGAGCGCGATCGGTGTGGCATCGGCACGTTCAAACCCGCCGACCCGAAATCGCAGGACGTGGCGGAACTGACCGGAAGCGTCAACATTCAGGCGTTAGCGGAACTGGGCAACGAGTCCGACCCCCGCGTTTATAACTTCGACGGCGAACTCAATATCGCCAACCGGGGCGTGATCGAGTTTATCGAAATGCTCAAAGCCGAAAAGCGGTTCCTGTACGAACTCAACACCGTCGCCGGGGAGCAGACGATTAAAGCGTCGCGCTTCGCCCTGATTTACGCCGACCTTGTCGTCCTCGCGCACACGAACGAGTACGAGTACAATTCGTACTTCGGCAACAAAGAAAATGAGGCGATGATTGACCGGATCTTCGTGGTCAAAGTGCCGTACAATCTGCGCTTGTCGCAGGAGATTCGCATCTATGAAAAACTGATCGGGCAGTCGCAACTATCCGACGACCGCGTGGATTTGATGAGCGTGCATATCGCGCCGTACACCCTGCGCGTCGCCGCGATGTTCGCGCTTCTGACGCGGCTCAAGCCGTCGAAAAAGCAGGGCTTGACGCTGATGAGTAAACTCAAACTGTACGACGGCGAAAAGCAGGTCGGCGACTGGGATCAGAAGCATTTGCGCGAACTGACCGAGGAGCATCAGGACGAAGGAATGCACGGCGTTTCGCCGCGCTTCGTGATGAACCGGCTGTCGTCGGCACTGGTTCGCGGCAACAAATCGTGCATCACGCCGATTGATGTTTTGCGGGCAATGCGCGACGGCTTGCAGGATATTTCGACCAGCGAAGAGGAATACCGCCGCTACTTGGGGTTCCTCGACGAAACGCGCAAAGACTACGACGAAATCGCTAAAAAAGAAGTGCAACGGGCGTTCGTATATTCCTACGAACAATCGGCGAAAACGCTTCTGGACAACTACCTCGACAACGTGGACGCTTTCTGCAACCGCACCAAGGTAAAAGACCCGATTACGAGCGACGACGTTGACCCGGACGAACGCCTGATGCGCTCTATTGAGGAGCAGATCGGCATCTCGGACAACGCGAAGCGCGAGTTCCGCGAAGGCATCATGCGCTCGGTCGCCAGTGTGTCGCGGCGCGGCGGATCGTTCGGGGTCGGCTCGGACGAACGGCTCAAAGAAGCGTTGGAGAAAAAACTGTTCTCCGACCTGAAAGACATCGTGAAGATCACGACATCCACGAAAACGCCGGACGCTGACCAGTTGAAGCGCATCAACGAAGTCGTCGAGCGGTTGTGTAACGAACACGGCTACAACCCGATTTCGGCGAACGAACTGCTAAAGTACGTCGGAACGCTACTTAACCGGTAGGCAGGTACAATGTCGGTAAAATAATAGTCGCCGCCTGTTTCCGCTTCGGCGAATGGGCGGCGATTGTACAAGGCACGACGAATGGGAGAATGCAGAAGGATGACGTTCGAGGAGCAGCGTAAACAATCCCGTGCCGCTAAAGCGGCAGAAAATGCCGATATGTACAAAAACGCGGTCGCGCCACGCCCCTTGTCTTTCAAGGAGATCCAGAAGTTGCGCCCCCGCCCTAAAAAGAAACAGCGAAATATTCAACGCGAACAAGAACTGAGTGATACAGCGCGACTGATGGGGCAAACACCAACCCGCCCTATTGACGTGAAAAAGCGTTTCGTAACGGATAGTTTTGGCAAACCGGTTCGGGTCTTGACGCTGGAGCAAACCCAACCGAAACCGGAAGACACAACGAAGGAGAAACCATGAACACAATCTACGAAACCGGCTTTGGCAACAGCGAACTCGCGCAAAAAGCCAAAGCCATCTATGATACCGAAATTGCACCGACGTTGACCGACGCCGACTTGAACAAGTTTCTCGTCATAGACACCGACACGCAATACTTTGTACTGGATAGTGATGATTACCAAGCCGCCGTGAAAGCGGTGGCACAAAATCCCACCGGTCGCAGTCGCTTTTGTGTGCGAATTGGGCGGACTACCGCTAATCATGCTTACGGTACACGGTTCGGGGACGCAGACAGGTGACGGGCGAGGTGCAGTATGACCGAACCGCTACGGTTCCGATAACTATACGTGGGCAGGACAGGGCAGACGACATTACGGTTGCCGCGATTATTGATACCGGCTTCGACGGGTTTTTATCGCTGCCCGCCGCAATGGTCGCGCTTTTGCGTCTTGATTATTTAGGACAGATGCAAACCACGGTTTTTGGTGGATTTGCCGCAACGTTCGACCTGCACCCAGCGATTGTTTTGTTTGCCGACGAAGAACGCGGCATCGTGCTTACCGCCGCCGAGAACCCGCCGCTTATCGGCATGAGTTTGCTCTACGGGTCGAAACTAACCGTTGATGTGGTGGACGGCGGGGCGGTGTCCATCGAACCATTGCCGTTTGACCCCATCATGGAGGGGACATGAACACGATACACGAAACCGGATTCGGCAACGGCAACCTATCGCCGAAAGCTAAAGTCATTCACGAAGCCCAGATAGTCCCGACGCTTACAGAATATGATTTTGAAAAGGTTTGCAACGGCACGAAGCCATGCTTCTTGCAAGAGTAGGCGCGTGTCTGCCCGGTACACGTCACCGGGCAGATACGCCGCGTCTTTGCGGAAAAAACCGTTGCCAACCTTTTCGCAACCCCTGCGACACCACTGACG
>JACMIU010000399.1 GCA_014380985.1 Armatimonadota bacterium
ATGGGTGCGGGAGCAAGACTCGAACTTGCGACCTTTGGGTTATGAGCCCAACGAGCTACCGACTGCTCCATCCCGCGTCGGCAAGAATATTGTACCACGTTTAATCGGAACGTCAAGCGCGGCAAACAAACTTTTTACAGAGATAGCCCGGTCGCATCTGGCGACACTACGGCTTGCCGCCCATTGCTCCGCCCATGCCCCCGCCTTGTTGTTGTTGCGCTTGCAGGGCTTGCCACTGCTTCATTTTCGCTTTTTGCGCCGGGGTGAAGATGGTTTCCATCTCCTTGCCGTACTGCGTGTTCAGACTTGCCATCTGTTTTTGTAGCACCTGAATCTTCGGCTGATATTTTTTGTTGATCGCGGTGATTTTCGCTTTTTGCGCGGCGGTGATGCCGAGTTGCTTTTCCGCTTCGGCGGGCGAACTCGGTAATTGCGCGAAACTCGGCGGGGCAAGAGCCATCGCCCCTGCGGATGTGACCGCGAGCGCGGCGACGATAGGTAATAATTTCAAAACAAAACTTCCTTCCGGGTCTTCTTACGGGATTTTTTCGGGAAACGGAAAACGGCTGTGCGTATCCGGTGCGTTGCCCCAAATGACTATTCCTTCTACGCCGATTCGTTTCCTTCCTGTTCCCGCACAAAATACAGACGGAGCAATGGTACACGGTCGCTACCGCGTCAGGGTCATCGGCGCAATGGTTTGCCAACCGGTGGTGGTCGCCGTGATTTTGTTGGCGAAACGAATGGCGGGCGACTTCGTAAGTGGATCAATGATACCAATGGCAAGGCGATACGCCCCCGGTTTCGTGGCAAAACGAACCGCCTCCGAAACCCGAAACGCACCCGGTTGCCACGTGCGACTGTCCGTGCGCGGAAGTGGGACTGTCTCTACGACGGCTCCGTCCGCCGCGAGCAGGGCGACCTTCACCTGCCACGGGTAGTAAAACGGCGCGACGCCTTCGTTTTTCCCGGCAAGCGCGAGCGCGAACGGTTCGTTTTGCCGGATGGTTCGCGGCAATGTCAGTTCCGTTAGGCAAAACGAATAGCCCATCAAGCGCACCAACGCTTCGCACCGGGCGCGAAACGCCGCGTCGGTTTGGGCGCGTTTTTCCTGTGCGGGCGAGTACGGCCCGATCCACGAAAAATGCGCGGCGCGAATCATCGCCTCGGTGCGGGCGAGACCGGCATCCGTGCCGACCCATTTGTCCGCCCCGCTCGGTATCATCTCGCCGCCGACCGGGGCGACGCGCCAGTTCCCCAGCCTCCCCGACTCCTTCATGCCGCGCAGAAAATACCAATCTTTTTCCGTGCCGGTGTCTTCGGGGAAATAATCATCGTGGAAACCGAGCCACGGTTGCTTTCCCAAGTAACCGGTTGCGTACCGCGCCATCAATTTCTTGTTTGGGAACGCCCGGCGATAGGCGTCAATCACGCGCTTTTGCGTCGCACTGCTGGCGAAAAGTTCCGTGCGCGGGTAAGTATGCCACTCGCCCCAAAAGCCAAGCAAGCCGACTTGCACGAACGCCACCTGTGGATGCTTATCATAGCGTTTGCCCATGGCGGCGATTAGTTTTTCCAGCGCGGCAACCATGACGGGGTTGTTGTAATCGGGCGATTCGCCTTTCGCCGCGCCGGGCGTGTAGCCCTCCATGTTATCCGTATAGGGCGTGGTTTTAACACCCTTTGCCAATAGCCACGCGGGAACGCCATTCGGCAAACCGGGATAGTCGAGATAGACGCGCAAAACGATGTGCTTACCCCGCGTTTTGGCATCGTCCCACGATTTTTTCTCCCACGCGGCAAAACGAAAGTCACCCTCGGTCGGTTCTAAGTCGCGCCACGACGTGTAGCGAAACGCCATTGCGTAGGACAAATACTGGTCGGTATTGGTGTACGAACACCAGCCTTTCAGCGGGTTGTCGAGTGCGCCGGGCGCGGGAAGAAGGCGGTAAATAACAGAGTCCATGGAAGAAATTGTACCATAAGCTGTACCACAATCTGGTACGATACCGAAATGAGTACCGAAAACGAAACCAAGCCGGTGCGCGTGTTGTTCGTCTGTCTCGGCAATATCTGCCGGTCGCCGATGGCGGAATCCGTATTGCGGCGCAAGATCGCGGATGCGGAACTTGCCGACCGAATCATCGTGGAAAGCGCGGGAACCGGCGGTTGGCACACCGGCGAACCGCCGCATGAGGGAACCTGCGCCGTTCTCGATAAGCATGGTATCGCCTACGCGGGACAAACGGCGCGGCAAATCAACCGCGCCGACCTGCAAGACGCCGACTACATCGTGACAATGGACAATCGCAACCTGTCCGATGTGCGCGGGATGTGCGCGGCGCGGGGAATCGTTGCCCCGCTTCTCGTCTACGCGCCGAAAATCGGCGAAACGCAGGTTCCCGACCCGTACTACGACGGCGGTTTTGACGGAGTGTACGCGCTCATCGTCGCGGGATGCGACGGGTTACTTGCCGCGATTCGCGCCGAACGCGGGCTTTAGGTTAAATCCACCGTTTTGCGAACCATGCGTGAATCAGCAAGGTTTGCATAAACAACGTCGGCGTGTCAAAACCGCTCGCCATCAGTATAGCTTCCACTTCGGATGGCGGCACGATGGCGACCGATTTGCTGACCATCTCGCGCATACGCTCGGTATCTTCGGTGGTAGCACCGGTGAAGCGGTGCATTTGTAGCCATACCTCCCACAACCGCTCGTAATTTTCGCCGGAGGTGTCACCGGAAATGTCGGCACTAATCAGAAAGCCGCCGGGGCGCAATCGGTCGGCGATCTGGCGAAAAAAGTTCTGCCGCTCGCCGTCGCCCAAACAAAACTGCGACACCAGAAGCGACGTTGCCGCGTCGAATGGCTCGGCAATGGGCAGGGTATCGAGGTAGCCTTCGTGGAAATCGCACCGCGCCGCGATACCCGCCGCCCCGGTACGCTCCCGGCAAATCGCCAGCATCGCGGGTGCGGGTTCCACGGCGGTGAAATGCCAGCCGTGAAACTGCTCGGCGAGATAGAACAGTTCCACGCCGGTTCCCGCCCCGACGCAGAGTATACGGGCATTCGCGGGCAAATCGGACAAGCGCAGACGAATAGCGAGATGCAGGGCGTCGCGGAACGGGGCGATTTTTGCCCAGCGGTCGTTGTAAACGGCGGCGTGCTTTCCATCAAACGCAACGGGTTGTGGTGTCATAACGGCTTGCTCTTTGTCGCCAGTAGCGAAAACGTGTTCGGCAAACGACGGCGAACATCGTCCGGCATATGGGGGTACTGCGTCCAGAAAGCGTCGGGGTGTTCGCCGATCCGTTCCACGCGAAGCCCCGCCGCGATTACCGCGTTCACAATCGCGGAAAGCGTCCACTGCCGCTCATGCTTTTTTGCTTGCTCTGCGGTGACGGGAACGGCATCGGCGGCTATGTAACTTTCCGACCAACCCTGCGCGGTTGCAACTTTCTCGTCGAAGTAGTTCCCGTATCGCGGGTCGGGGTCAAAACGGTACTCGCTCGCTGCCAAGTCCCACACCCATCCTATCGGGTGCCCGTCGAACAGATACAGTTTCCCGCCCGGCTTCAGAAGGCGTGCCACGACCCGCGCCCACGCCTCCAAATCCATCAGCCACCCGATAGCACCGCGCCCTGTGTACACCAAATCGGCGACGCCGTTTAGTGCGTCGGGGGTTTCCAAAACGTCGGCGCGGTACCACTGCGCAGGCGCGGCAAGTTGCGCGGACTTGGCGCGTGCGACCTCGATCATCCGGTCGGAAATATCCACCCCGACCACGCGCTTCGCCCCCAGATTCAGGAGCGACAACGTGTCTTTTCCTCCCGCGCATTGCAGGTGAATCGCGCAGTCACACCATGCGTTCAAGTCTCGCAGGTACTCAAACTCCGGCGGGCAGAAGTTCTTGCCACCCGCCCGTAGAAACGCCACGTCCGCCTCGATTTCGCGTGCGTACTGGTTCGCCGCTTCATTCCAAGCAACACGGTTTTGTTCGTGCAGCGTCGTTGTGTCCATGAATTACCTTTCCGGGCGCAGAAGCGGAAAGAAAATCACGTCGCGGATACTCGGCGCACCGGTGAAAATCATGGCGACACGATCCATTCCCATCCCGAAGCCTCCCGTAGGCGGCATTCCGTATTCAAGGGCGCGAAGGAAGTCTTCGTCCATCGGTTGCGCCTCGTCGTTTCCTGCTTCTTTTTGCGCTACCTGCGCCTCGAACCGCTCGCGTTGGTCAAGCGGGTCGTTGATTTCGGAGAACGCATTGCCGACCTCCTTGCCCGCGATAAACACCTCGAAGCGGCGCGTCAGCATCGGATTATCGGGACGCTTACGCGCAAGCGGCGACGTGTCCAAGGGAAAGTCGGTAATAAACGTCGGTTGCACCAATTTCGGCTCGGTGAAAACCTCGTGCAGTTTTTCGATAATTCCGCCAATCATGGTTTCTTTCGCCGGGTCAATGCCCACCTTCGCCATCGCCGCTTTCGCGCTGTCTAACGTGCCGAACGAGTCGGGCGCAATCCCGGCGTTCTGCTCGATTCCGGCAAGCATTGGCAAACGCTCCCACGTGCCGCCGAAGTTCAGAACCGTGCCGTCCGGCATGGTAAGCACACTTTCGCCTGATGTAACTTTGCGGCAGATATGGCGGAACATTCGCTCCACAATATCCATCATTCCTTCGAGATTCGTGTATGCTTGGTATAATTCTAAAAGTGTGAACTCCGGGTTGTGCCGCGTCGAGATTCCCTCGTTGCGGAACACGCGCCCGATTTCATAGACGCGGTCTAACCCGCCGACAATCAGACGTTTCAGCGGCAGTTCGAGCGAGATTCGTAGGTGCAGATCCAAATCGAGCGCGTTGTGGTGCGTATCGAAGGGTCGGGCGGTCGCCCCCCCGGCGTTGATTTGTAGCACCGGCGTTTCTACTTCTAAGAAGTTCTCGCCGTCCAGAAACTCGCGCACGGCACGGGTGATTTGTAACCGCTTGACCAACACCTCGCGGGCATCGCGGTTTACGAATAAGTCCATGTACCGCTGGCGGTAGCGCAGTTCGGTGTCGGTGGCTTTGTTCGCTTCGCCTTCCGTGCCATCGTCTTTTATGTACTCTTTGCCGAGTTCCGCACCGACGTTGCGGAGGGCTTTGGCAAGCGGCGTGACGACTTGCGCGTGAACGGAGGGTTCGCCGGTTTTGGTGCGAAACACAAAGCCCTCGACACCTAAAAAGTCGCCGATGTCCAGACCGTGCTTCAGAGCGTCGTAGCGTTCCTCGCCGATGTCGTCGCGGCGCATATAGATTTGAGCGCGACCGGGCATACCGACCGGCGCATCATCCTGCACGGTCATAAACGCCGCTTTGCCCATCCAGCGAACGGCGACGATTCGCCCGGCGACGCGCACGGTTTTTTCGAGCAAGGCGTCGCACTGATCGTGTATTTCAGCGAACGAATGGGTGCGGTCAAAGGTTTCCGGCGCGAACGGATCCATGCCCGCCGACTGCAGGGCGCGTAGTTTTTCGAGGCGTTCGGGCGAAATACCGGACGCAATATCTTCCGTGGTTTCCATAGGGTTTTAGTTTACCGCACTGCTCCGCGATTTCGTTGCTCCGTCGGGGGGACGCGCACCGGTTTTGCCGGAACGGTATACTAAGCGTGTCGCCCCGGCGACGACACGGAAAGGTAAGCAAGCATGACAACCGAAGTAATTATTCAACATTTTCCCGGCGAAAAGTACCGCGTCACCGGAACCGGACGGTTCGCCGTGACCGCCGAAGGCGACACGAAAGCCGAAGCGTTGGCAAACTTTCAACAACGCGCCGCTTACGTCGAGGTGGAGACGATAGAGATTCCGCTCCCGCGCAACGGGAACTATGCGGGCGCGTACGTTGCTGTAGGAAACAACGCGCACTTGTTGGCGTCTATTGGCACAGGAGCAGACATACCTGATGAGTTTTGGCAAAAGTATTTAGCCGCCATTGAGCGCAACCGAGAAGAAGAAAACGCTTGGCAAATGGACTAATGGATTATGCAAAAGTACATTCTTGATACCAACATATTCAACGC
>JACMIU010000400.1 GCA_014380985.1 Armatimonadota bacterium
AGCGAAACGACCGGCGCGACGATTCGTATGAAGCGCGACGACGGCGCGATCCGTTCGTTCCGGCTTCCGGCAGACGTGGTGTTCAAGGGAGGGCGCAGCGATGTACCGTGGGCGAAGATGGTAGGCATGAATGTTTCGGCGCACCTCCTGCCCATTCCCACGGGAAGCACCGACTTGCGAACCGCAGACGCCCTTAAAGTCACCGGCGCGTCACCGGAAGACGCGGTAGTCGCCCCATGAGTTCGTCCCCCGCCGAATCGCTTCAGTCTCTGCGCGAGCAAATCGCCGCCCTCCCCGCCCGCCTTCAGGTCGCTGGTGATGAGGAAGGCGTGAGCGCAAGCGACGCCCCTCTGGCGATTATCGCCCGGCAGGGTCGCTTGATTTTGCGACTGACCGCCGCCGTGGAAGGGATGGAGGCGAAACTCAGGACGCAAGAAAACACACGGTCGGTCGCCGATTGGGAAACCGAGCTTGCTATAGCGAGAGAAGAAGCGGGGCGGGTGCTACGTGAAGCCGCGTTGCCCTTGATGGACGCGCTGGAGTTCGCGGCGCAAACCGCACAGGAGCGCGAAGACGGCGGGCTTGCCGCCGCGTTGTCCGCCGCCCGCCGCGACGGGCTACGCCGCCTTGCCATTTTCGGTGTGAGTGAGATACCGGCGAGTGTGGGAACCGCGTTCGACGGGCGTTTGCACGAGGCCGTGGAAACGCGCCCTATCCCGAACGGTTCCTCCATCAATCGTTACGAAATCGTGTCCGTGGTGCGCCCCGGCTATCAGCAAGGCACAGAGGTTTTGCGACGCACCACGGTTATCACCGCCGAGTAAGCCTACTTCGGAACCGGCTTGCCCATCTGCTTATAAACGCCGACGATTTTTGCGACATCCATCGCCGCCATCTGGTTGGCTTTATCAAGCGCGACCGCTTGCCGTGATAGTGCCAACGCTTCGGGATACTTTTTCGCCGGGATAATACTGGGATCGTCCATGATCGCACGGGCGAGCAGTGTCAGCGACGCCGAATGCGCTTTCTTCGCGGCGGGCGTGGGCGATTTTTTCAGCGCAAGCGCAGTCTTGCTCGCTCGGACACGATAACCGCCGACGGCGGACTTTGCCGGGGCTTCGGTCGGTACGGGCGCGGGCGTCGCGGCAGGGGACACCCCCGTTAGCGATTTTGGCTTCGCGTCCGCAAACTCGCCGAGGGGCTCACCCGCCGCCGCCGCTTCGGCTTTATCATCAAAGCCCGCGAACGATAGCCCGGCTTTCTTGTAGAACTTGCCGCGATAATTGCGCTTTCCGCCGCCATTTGCATTGACGTGGCAGTAGGCGCACTTCACGCCTTCGTCGTTCGAGAACTTCGGAAACGCCTGTACCGGCTCCGGCTTGCCGAGCATTCCCACGCAAACCGCGCTAACCACCGCTACACCGGTTAAACCGGCGAACAGGGCGCGGGAATCAAAACGAGAACGATTCATCAACAAAACAGCCTCCTTGCAAATCGAGCGAACGCTCAGCGTTCGCTGGGGTAGATACTTAGACGTCACGCGAGTCGGCGCGGTTCACTTTCTTCGCGGCGTGTTCAAACAATCAGTCAAAAAAGTCGCTACCTGTGCGATTGATTCCGGTGACGTGTGATGCCCTATCGGGTACTCGTGGTACGAGAAATCAAGCGGCAACCGCGAAAGCTCCGACTGAATGCGCCGACCGTCGGCAATCGTTAGCACGTTGTCGTACAAACCATGTACCGCGAGAATCGGCAAGCCCGCAAGGCGCGGATCGTCGGCGCGTTCGGCAAGCGTCACGTTAATCAGTCGCCCACTCATCGCCGCCGCGCCCGCGATTAGTTCCGGCGAATGAAGCGACAAATACAGGCTCATGATAGCCCCTTGAGAAAAGCCGACCAGATACACGCGGGTTTCGTCCAAATCGTATGCTACGACCGCCTCGGCGATAAACGTTTCGAGCGTCACGCGGGACGTTTGAGCAAACGACTCGTCGGGAATCGCGCCGTTTGGCGTGAACTGCACCGGATACCAGCCGAAGCCGGAATCATGCACCAGCGGCGCACGGGCGGACACGACAAAAAATCGTTCGTCGAAATACGGCGCGAGACCGGGTAAATCCGCTTCGTTACTACCGACACCATGTAGCAAAAGAAGCATCGGCGGTTTTTCGCCCGGTTTCGGCGCGGTGCGCGGCGCGATAGTTCGGTGAATTAGAGATAGTTCGGACATACGGTGAATCCTACGAAAAAAATCGCGCCTCCGTTTCGTAAAAAACGGAGGCGCGATTATTCACAAACGCGACGCTTACGCGATAACTTTTGCGACGACGCCCGCGCCGACGGTGTGACCGCCTTCACGAATCGCAAAACGCAAACCCTCTTCCATCGCAATCGGGTTGATCAGTTCCGCTTCAATCGAAACGTTATCCCCCGGCATCACCATCTCAACACCTTCCGGC
>JACMIU010000401.1 GCA_014380985.1 Armatimonadota bacterium
ACCATAATCGTTGGCTTCGCGGTCGCCATATCGTCAAGCAAGGTGCGAACGCCTTCCGAATAGGCAATCGTGCCGCCCACGGCTAAGACAAGATAGTAGCCGGTGGTGCGCTCGAAAACGTGGCAAAGCGGCAGGAACGATAGGAACGTATCGGTGTTCGTGACCGCCTCGCCCTGCCGCTCAAAGTGTTCGAGCGACATGAACACGTTCGCAGCGAAGTTGCCGTGCGTCAGCATCGCGCCTTTCGGGTCGCCGGTCGTCCCCGATGTGTAGACCAGCGACGCCAAATCGTCCGGCGTCACGGCTTGCCAGCCTTCCGCGAACGCCGCACCAAGCGGGTTTGCCGCGCCGCCTTCCATCACTGCCGCGAACGTGGTCACGTCCGAACCTTCGGGCAGTTTCGCCGGGTCTATCACGATAACCGTTTGCACACCGGGCAGTTCGCCCCGCGTTTCGGTGATTTTCGCTAACTGCTTGGCGTTCTCCACAATCACCGTGGTCGCCTCGCTGTTTCGCACGATGTACGCCACTTGCGTCGGCGGCAGGGTCGGGTAGATCGGAACCACCACCGCGCCGAGGTGCAAAACCGCGAAATCGGTAATCGTCCATTCGGAGCGGTTTTCGGAAAGCAGTACCACGCGGTCGCCCCGTTTGACGCCGAGCGACGCCAGCCCCGACGCCAGCGTCTCGACGCGCTTGGCGAGTTCGCCGTAGGCAATATCCGTCCACGCCTTGTCTTTCTTTTCGCGCAGGGCGACCTTGCCCGCGTGTTTTGCCACGGTGTTTTGAAGAAGCCGGGGAAGCGTATTCGCCGGAAAAGTGTTTGTTGTTTCGCTCATGTTTGTGTCCTTTAGGTTCGCCGTTACTGCCGATTAGATTACCGCATCCGCTTGCAAATCCCGGCAAGCGCGTAAGTTCCCGCCAGCACCATCACCGCCAGCGCGGTGATGGTAATCATCGCCGCCGTGAGAATGTCCATGCACTGCGCTCCGCAAGCGTTCCCCGTGGTGTTAAAAAGTGTTTCCATTTGCTTCGTTCCTTTCGCGTCCGACATATACATTTTACGAAAAAAGAAACGAAGCGACCTGATACGTTTGCCCCGTTTTTGGCGGGGCGTAGTCCTACGGCGCGTGGGTATAAAGCAAGGCGATAGCGCGGTAAAATAAGCGCGAAGAGAAAACCGTTACCCAACCGCAACGATTGAAGAACGCCTAACGCCACGGGAAGAAAAAGTAGCTCGAATCGCGCCCGCCGAACCGGACGACCGTCGTCTTGCAGGAGGGCGAAGGATTTACGTCACGGCATAGCCGGTGTGGGGGCGAACATAAAGCGGATGGAACGCCAGCACGATGTCGGACTTCGGAATGCCCGCCGCCTCCAAGTCGTAGGCAACGCCGTCCTCCGTGCCGTCGCGCTGAATCCAGACCTTGCCGCCGATAATGTCCAGATGAACGAGCGGATGATGGATGCGGCGAACGTCCCCTGACTCCCAACCGACCGACATAACAAGGTAATGACCGTTGGTGTCATCAAAAACGGCTTCGTTGCTCACGTTTAATCCGTCATAATGCCGCTTCGCAATAGGCGACAAGATAGTTTTGATTATATCGGCGTAGTGATTTCGGGTATCCATTTTTTAATTTCCTCTTTCTCCGGGTCGAACAAAACAAAGCGAAGCGACTCTTCCGCGATTAGCATTTGCACCGCCTTATCCTCAAATACGTCTTCATACGCTGTGGTTCGTATCGCCAGATAAAGAGTTCGATCTTGGTGCTTCTCTGACTGACGTAGCGCGAAAGCGTAAACAATGAATTGTCCCACCGATTCTTTCAAGTCCTGAATCGGTGACGGCTTGATGAAACTTTTCACCTCCACCGCGATTCGAGTTTCGCCCCTTTCGGCGGCGAGCAGTTGCTCCGCGCCGATGTCAATAAACACATCGCGCCCGCCTAACTTCACGGTTAAATGCTCGTGCGTCACCGTCCAGCCGTCCTTTTGCAGGCGCGAATCATCGTGTCGTGAAAAACGTCTTTCGCCATGTTCTCATTTTACCCGATTCGCCCCCGTACAGCGCGTACCGCGAATCTGCTATAATACCGGCGACTATGCCCGAAATCACCCACCTTTCCGCAACCGAAATCGCTGATGCCGTCCGCACCGGCTCCCTGTCCGCCCGCGACGTCTGCGACGCGCACCTGCTCCGCCTCGAAGAAACCGACCCCGGCGACGACGGCGTTCACGCCTACCTGCACGTCACGGCGGGCGCGGCACGTGCCGCCGCCGACAAAATAGACGCCGCCCGCGCACACGGCGAAACCCTGCCACCGCTCGCCGGGGTTCCCGTTGCCGTCAAGGACAACCCTAACGCTGACTACGTGAAGATGGTGAAGACCGAGGCGAAGTGCAGCCTCTGTCAC
>JACMIU010000402.1 GCA_014380985.1 Armatimonadota bacterium
CGTTTTTTGTGCTTCCGCTCTTGGTTTGCGTCGCGGCTTGGCTACTCTCCGTGCCGCAGTGGGTGCGTTCGCTCACGACCCCGGCACTGGTTGCCGATGAATATGGCGTGACCGATGCGACCGGCGCGGTTCCCGGCGGCTTGGTCTACTGGAACGAAATCGCCGCCATCGAAACCGTGGAAACGCCCGCCGAAACGTTGCTACTGCTCCGGCTCCACGACACACCGGCGTATCTGGCGCGGCTTCCCGAACCGACGCGCCAAATGCTGACCGGGGGCGCGAGCCATTACGGGACGCCGTGCGTCGTGGCGCAAAGCGACCTCGCGGTAAGCGTGGGCGACGCGATGCGGACGCTGACCGAAGCGCGGGCGCGGTTCGTGCGGCAACCGATTCCGGTAGCGGTTCCCGTCGCAACGATTTACGACGCGCCCGCGTCTACCGTTGCCGCCCCCGCTACCACAGTATCCAAGGCGCACTGGTGGACGGCGGTTCCGCCCGAAGAACGGGTTGCGAAACCGATTCAGCAGGTCGGCAGAAACGGCGACCGGTAGTTTACGCGGGGCATTCGCCCCACGTCTGCGGGCGTCTTCGACGCCGAATGCCCTTCGGGCAACCAAAACCGGACGACATACCGGCAAACCGAACGACACCGCGTAGCCTATGCCCGTGAGGGCATTCGGCGTCGAAGACGCCCGCAGACGTGGGGCGAATGCCCCGCGTAAACGACGTCGCGTAAACCAACATGAACCCATCCCTTATTCTGCTCGCTATGATCGCCCTGCTCGCGCTGAATATCGCGCCGTTTGCCGTGGCGGGCGAATACCGGCGCAAAACCGGCAAGCCGTTTCTCGCCCCGACATGGAGCGTCTGGCATCTGCTCTATGTCGGTGAAGCGGTTATTCTTCTGCTTCTCGTCATGACCACGTTCTATTTTGTGCCGCTCACCGTGCTGGCAAAACCGCTCGGTTTAGATATGCCCGCACTGACGAAAGCGATTACCGCGAACGACTTCGCCAACATCCCCGCCCTCGTTTGGTTTTTCCTACCGGCAACGATACTGCAAAACGTCGCGTTTTTCGCCGCGCCCGCCGCCGCGATTGCCGGTTTCTACAACGTTCGGTTGCGCGATATAGGACTGCCCGCGTTTCCGCCGCGCCGCGCCGTGGTCGCCGGTCTGATTCTCGGTGTGGTGTTTCTGTTAGTGTCCGGTGGCTTGGGCTACGGCTTGGAAACGCTCGCCCGCCGCTTTGAGTATCTGCCGTTTGTGAAAGCGATGCTTCATGTCGAAGAGACAAACCCGGTCGCGCAGCTCGCCGGTTCCTTGCGAAAAGCGGGCATCCCCGGCTTGATTTTGGGGGTGCTTGCGGTCGGAATCGCCGCACCGCTCGGCGAGGAAATGCTGTTTCGCGGCTTCGCGCAAAACGTCCTGACGCGCCGCTTCGGCGTCATTGTCGGCGTGGTCGGTTCCGCCCTGCTGTTCGCCGCGCCGCACACCTACTCGCTCCTCGGCTTGTCGGTGATCTTCCTGATGGGGCTTGCCCTCGCGCACATCTACCGCGTCGGCGGGTCGCTCTGGACGTGCATCATTATTCACGCGGTCAACAACACGGTGCAGATTGTTTTAGCGTACTTCGTGCGCTAAACGGCGGCGGTATCATCCCGCCGCGAAGCCGGATTCGGTTCGGAGAATCGGCTTGTGGAACGCCAGCACGATACGCTCCTTCGGCACACCCGCCGCGACCAAACAGTTGGCGATTCCGATTTCGGTGTTGTCTTCGTGAATCCAAAACTTGCCGCCATGCAGTTCGATATGAAGCCAGACACGGTGAATCCGTTCGCCGTTTTGTCAGCCTTCGTCCATCAGCAGATAGTTGCCCGTGGCGTCGTCGAACACCGGCAGGATGCGAAACGACCACTTCGGTGCGTCGTACAGTGCCATCACCTCACGAAGCGCGTTCGTCGCCGTTGCACGGTCTTGTTCTAAACTTGCGGTAGCCATTGCGTTATTTCCTC
>JACMIU010000403.1 GCA_014380985.1 Armatimonadota bacterium
CTTAGTACCGGGCAAGTCGCGTCGCTTGTGGTCGCCGCTCTCGCGCTCGCCTTCTACGTCTATCGGTCGCGGTTCGCTTTTGAACGCAAGCCTGTGGAATCCCCGCCCCCCGGCAACGGCACGGTACGCGCCGGGGTACAATCGGGGCAATGAGCGACGTATTCACCGACGGCGATTTAGAGTTGTCCGAGGACGAAGAGACCGAGAGCGTTTCGGGCGAAACCGTCTCTTTTGTCGCTGATGCTTCCGGCGAACGCTTGGACGTGTTTTTGGCGGCGCGAATCCCCGCGCTTTCCCGGTCGCAGGTGCAACGCATCGTGTCCGAAGGCGCGGCAACCGTGAACGGTGCGGCGGCAAAACCATCGCAAAAACTGTTTGCGGGCGATGCGGTAACACTGACGGTTCCGCCCCTGCGCGACGCGACCGCGAAGCCCGAAGCCATCCCGCTTGCCATCGTTTACGAAGACTCTGACCTGTTAGTGATCAACAAGCAAAAGGGCTTGGTAGTGCATCCCGCGCCCGGTGCGCTTTCCGGTACGCTCGTCAACGCCCTGCTTCACCATTGCACCGATTTGAGCGGGATCGGCGGACAGGAACGCCCCGGCATCGTTCATCGCCTCGACAAAGATACCACCGGCTTGATGATAGTGGCGAAAAACGACGCCGCGCACCGCTCGTTGCAAGCGCAGATACAAACCAAAACCGCCGTTCGCCGCTACCTCGCTTATGTGTGGGGACGCCCGGCGTTCAACGAAGCCGTGATTGACGCGCCTTTGGGACGACACCTGACCGACCGCAAAAAGATGGCGGTGATGGAACCCGGCGGAATCCACGCCGGGCGTAGCGCACAAACCCATGTTTCGGTACGCGAGCCGCATGGCGCGGTGTCATTAGTGGAATGCGTTCTCCAGACCGGACGCACCCACCAGATTCGTGTTCACTGCGCGTATATCGGACATCCGGTGGTCGGCGACGCGACGTATGGCGGCGACAAGCGCGTGTCGCCGGAGTGGATTCCCGACACCAGAGCACGTGGCTTGGTCAACGATCATATCGCGGGCATGACCGGGCAAGCGTTGCACTCGCACAGCCTGTCGTTCACGCACCCGCGCACCGGCGAAACGCTGTCGTTTACCGCGCCGCTTCCGCCCGAAATGGCGACGCTACAAACGCTTGTTCAGTTGTCGGCGCGATAACAGGTAGCGAATGGCGGAGCCAATACCGTCGAAGCGAAACGACGGGTCAATATAACGTTCGAGAACGTAGAAGAAAAAATAGTACAGGCGACAAAATGACCAGACGCAAACCGCGAGCAGGAACGCGGTTCGCAAGGTCGGCACTTCAACGAGAAGCGCGGTTGCCGCGACGCTTCCGGCGACGAGGAACAGCACCGCTTTTAGGTACATCCAGTTCGCGTGGGGCAAATCGTCCGATAGTTTCATACAAGATAAACGCGCCGATCCCGCTCACGGTTGCGCGAACCTGCCGGGTTATCAGCAATGGCGATAAACCCGCGTCAAAAAATAACCGACTAAATCGGTCGCCGCTCTTGACGGTCGCCGAAAGCATGGGTAGAATGGATACACCAGAGACCGGTACGCGAGTTTTGAACTTGTCGCCGGTCTTGCCTGTCTGTAAAACGTATGAACGCCCGCAAAACCGACCTACCTATCGCCGCCGACTGTCCGACCACCGGAAAAGCCTGTTCGCTCGACTGTTTGCCCAAAGGAACCATTGGGCGCGTGACCGCTGTTGCCGGGGCGAACCGTTGCCGCCTGATGGAACTGGGTTTCACATCGGGAACCGAAGTCGAAGTGTCGCGCCGCGCCGCGTTCGGCGGGCCATTGGAAGTGCGGTTGCGCTCGTATCGCCTGTCGCTCCGGTGCGAGGAAGCCGCCGGTATCCGGGTGGAGACCGCTTCATGAGCAACCGCGATTCCGCGCTCCGCGACGGCGCGGACGCGGTTCGCACCCCGCCCCGTCGCATTCGTTTAGCCCTTGTCGGCAACCCCAACTGCGGCAAAACCACGCTTTTCAACGCGCTGACCGGAATGCGCCAAAAGGTCGGCAATTATCCCGGCATCACCGTGGAGCATAAGGAAGGCATCCTTCGCCTTCCCGGCGGCGAAACCGTCACGCTGATTGACCTGCCCGGCTTGTACTCGCTGACGCCGCAGTCGCCCGACGAGCAGGTCGCCCGCGATGTACTTCTCGGCTATCGCGCCGACACGCCCCGCCCCGATCTCGTTCTTAACGTCGTGGATGCTTCGAGTTTGGAGCGCAATTTGTATCTCACGTCGCAACTGATGGATGTCGGCTTGCCGGTGCTGATCGCGCTGACGATGAACGACACGGCGGGCGATATTGGCGTTCGCGTCGCGCCGGAAGCGTTGTCGCAGTCGCTCGGCGGTGTGCCGGTGGTCGCCGTGAACGCCACGCGAAACGCCGGAATCGCCGACTTGGTGGGAGCCATCGGCGCGTCGGACACGGTTGCCGCGCCCCCGGTGCGTCGCTGGACACTGCCGCCGCTCGCCGAGCGCGAAGTCGCGGAAATGGCGCACCTTTTAGAAACCGTGGACGATGTTCCCCGCGCCGCCGCGTTTTCGGAAGCCACCCTGCTCCTCTCCCTCCCCGACGGTTCCGCCGCGCAAACCGACGCCCTGCGTCGGCACTCGCCCACCATCCGCGAGCATTTGGCGCAGGATTTGGCGAACTTTCACGCCGACAACATTGACCTGTCGCAGGCGATTGCCGAAGCGCGGTACGCCGATGTCGGGCGCGTCGTCTACCAGTCCGTCCACCGGAACGCGCAGACTCCCCCACTCACCCTCAGCGACAAAATTGACCGAGTTGTGTTGCACCGCGTCTGGGGCTACGTGCTGTTCTTAGGCGTGATGGGCTTGCTGTTTCAGGCGATGTTCACGTGGGCAAGCATTCCGGCGGACGCGATTAGCGCGGGCGTGGACTGGCTCGGTCAAACCGTGTCCGCCGCGATGCCGCCGGGCGATTTGCGCGATTTAATCGTGAACGGGGCGATTGCCGGGGTCGGCAACACGGTGGTATTCCTGCCGCAAATCCTACTGCTGTTCCTGTTCATCGGCTTCCTCGAAGACACGGGCTATCTCGCCCGCGCCGCGTTCCTGATGGATCGCCTGATGTCGCGGGTCGGGTTGCACGGCAAATCGTTCATTCCGCTGTTGTCGTCGTATGCGTGCGCGATTCCGGGCGTGATGGCGGCACGGACTATCGAATCGTCGCGGGCGCGAATCCTCACGATTCTTGTGGCTCCGCTGATGTCCTGCTCGGCACGAATCCCGGTCTACGCGGTGCTGATCGGGGCGTTTATACCGGCGACAAGCGCGTTCGGGTTCACCGTGGCGGGGCGCACGTGGGGGCCGTCGTGGCAAGCCGTGACGCTGTTCTCGATGTACGCGCTCGGAACCGTCGCCGCGTTCGGCGTCGCCGCGTTGTTCAACCGCACGATTCTCAAGTCCGATGCGCCAACGTTTCTGCTGGAAATGCCGCCGTACCGGTTGCCGTCGGTGCGCTCCGTAGTTCTGCGGATGCTGGAAAATGCGTGGACGTTCGTTTCCCGCGCCGGAACCGTGATTCTCGCGCTGTCGGTCGTGCTGTGGTTCCTGTCGTCGTACCCGAAACGCTCCGTGGATACGCCGCCGTCCGAAGTCCTGCGGCAGTCCTACGCGGGAACGCTCGGACGCGCCATCGAACCGGTCATCGCCCCGCTGGGGTTCGACTGGAAAATCGGTATCGGGCTGGTGGCGTCGTTCACGGCGCGGGAGGTGTTCGTCACCGCGATGGGAACCGTGTACGCGGTGAGCGAGGATGTCGCGGCAGACGAGGAAAAGCAGTCGGTCGCGGTCGGCGAAAAGATGAAGGCGGACATCAACCCGCGCACGGGACGCCCGACGTTCACGCCGCTGGTGGCGGTGTCGCTGATGGTCTACTACGTGCTGGCGATGCAGTGTATCTCGACCGTGGCGGTTGTGAAGCGCGAAACGAACGGCTGGAAATGGCCGCTGATACAGATTGCGTACATGACGGCACTGGCGTGGCTGGCGTCGTTCATCGTGTATCAAGGCGGGCGGTTCCTCGGTTTCGGATAGGCACGGCGGAAAGAAAAGTACCAACCGCGACGGATGGTAGGCGGCTTCCGCAAACGCTCTCGTATTCGTGTCGAAACGTTGCGCCGCGCTCACTGTAGGATATAATGACTTCACCCGAAACGCCGCGCTATGCAACTCGTCAACGACACCGTCAATACCGTCGCCACAACCGCATGGCTCGAAACTGCCCGCGATACTTTGTCGCGTTTGCCCCTTTCCGAGCATGATGCCGCGCTTCGCACCTTGATTGCCGATTGGTCGCGCCGCCACACGGGCGGCGAACGACTTCGCACCAACCCCGCGTGGCAGTCTTTCGACGCTTTTGTCGCCGAAGATCGCGCCACAGGGCAAAACGCGGAAACGCAAGACGAGTAAACGTTGGCTTTTCTTCTCGACACCGATACATTCAGTGCCTACGCTCGCCAAGATACTCTTGTTGTGCGCCGCATTACCGAGTACGACGGTTTGGTTTACCTGTCTGCCGTTGCTCTGCGTGAAGCCATGAAGGCGGCACTCGTCGCTGTTGCGGACGCCGAAAGCCCTTCCCCTCGCTACAAAAATGTTTCCGTAGCCGATACCTACGACCTGCTTATCGGTCTGGTTGACCGGGCG
The DNA here is from genome assembly GCA_014380985.1 of Armatimonadota bacterium. Classification (GTDB taxonomy): domain Bacteria; phylum Armatimonadota; class Armatimonadia; order Armatimonadales; family Armatimonadaceae; genus JACMIU01. Next base: position 4,736 of record JACMIU010000403.1, read on the forward strand.
ACGCGCTTTCCTGTGCTTCCTTACACCAACGACGCCGACGCTTTGTTCCGCGCATTGCCTAAAAATGTGGTGCGTGTCGGACCCCGTGACTGCCGCATCGCAACCAGCGCAGTCGCGTCCGGCATGGCGGTTGTTACAGCGAACACGCAGCATTTCGCCCAAATCGCGGAGGCATTGCCGGAACTACGCTCCGTGGACTGGCGCACCGTAGGATAACCGACTACGGCGCACTGACATTCTTACGCTTCGCGCCTACGTACATAAGCCCCGCC
>JACMIU010000404.1 GCA_014380985.1 Armatimonadota bacterium
ATACTTGCCGGTGACATCGCCGCTAATCGGGGCGATAATGCGCGTTTCGGTCAGTTGCACGGTCTGCTGGGCCAAACTGTTCTCGATTTGCCGCACGTCCGCCCGCGCCCGCTCCACATCTCGCGCCCGCAAGCCCGCCGAATCGGCGTTGGTTTGCTCGGTTTGCAAGGCAAGACGCGCCGCCTCAACCGCCGCTTTTTGTCCGAGAAGGCGCGACTGTGCCGCCTCGATGCCGACGCCCGCAGTCGCAAAATCCACGCGCCGCGGACCCGCTTTCAGTAGGCGAACACGCTCTTGCTGAGTCGCCAAGTCCTTCTGCGCGAACGTTACCTGCACCTGCGCCGAATCCGCCGCCGTTTGCGCGACAAAGCCTTTCGCCACCAGATTCTGCTGGCGCGTCAGGGTGCGTTTGGCGTCCACTAACTGCGCTTCGGCGCGTTCCACGGAAAGGCTTGCCGACGCAATATCCTCCGTGCGGTTCGGCGCGGACGCGAGGCGATACTGCGCTTCGGCTTGGCGCACGGCGACTTCGGCGTCCTTTTGCGAAGCGAGTGCCTGCTTCAGCGCGACTTCGGCACGGGCGATGGCGAGCCGGTTCTGCGACACGGTAAGGCGATAGTTCTGCTCGGCTTGCGCGAGGCTCGCTTGCGACGACGCTAACTGCGCCTTTATCCCTTCGACCTGCCGCGTGACCTCAGTCGGGTCAACCAGCGCAATCGGGTCGCCGGTGCGGACGTAATCGCCCTCGCTGACGAAAATCTTCTGCAATCGTCCCGCCACCCGCGACTTGACATCCACCTGCGACACCGGCTCCAGCGTGCCGGTTTCGGTGACTTTTATCGTCACGTCGCCGCGCCCGACTTTGGTGGTGCGTCCGATGGCGTTTGCCTTCGCCTTTTTCGTCGCTTCCCCCTTGCTATAAAAATAGCCGCCGCCCGCGATTACCGCGATTACCAAAACAATCATCCACCAACGTTGCTTCACGAATTAAAAACCCTTCTTCGCACACTACGAAAATTACGTCGGCGCGACACTCTCTTGACACCGCGCCGCGCCGTTTGGTTGCACCCGATCTGCGGGACGCGCCAACGGCTACGCGGCGTGTTATACTACCGTTCGTGGGCTTGATGATACGATTTTCCGCGTCCGAGGAAGAAACACTCGGTTTGCTTCGCTTTTTGGAGCGTCGGGCGCGAACCCTGTTCGGCGGAAGCGGGACGGGGTTACTGTTCGTGCCGCTCATTTCCGACACCACCGCGCCGCCGCGCCCGCGCCGCACGTCACTTTCCCTGCAACGCACTTTGCGCGATGCGGATACGGCACAACTTTGGGGGATTCGCCTCGCCAGTGACGCCGACCATCCGTACACCACGGAGCGAAACGCCGAAACCGGCAAGTTCATCGTGGATACCGAAGCGTCGCGCCTGATACTGCTCGCCCTCAGCGCGGTGGAGCAAAGCGCGGACAAAACCGAGCGACGCCGCGAAGGGCTACTCGAACTGCGCGACTGGGTAGAAGATATTGCCGCGCCCGAACCGCTTACGGAAGGAGTGCCGACGCCGAAAGGCGTGGTGTTCCTGCCGCAAACATCTGTAGCGCGGGATTTGGTGGCGCGATGCACCCGGCGACTGCGCCGCCGGGGAACGCTTTTGCAGAACCGGTGGCACGTGCCGCCGGGCTTGCCGCAAGACGAAGCGAAATAATGTTTACTGCACCGAAACGCGCACCGACGCGCCACCGACCGCGCCGGGCTTCGCGCCTGCAGTAGTCAAAAACGCCGATACATCCAAGGCTTGCCCCGACGTGATGCCGCTACCAACGCGCCACGAGCCGGTGAACGTTTTTTGTTCGCCCGGCTGAAGCGTCACCTGTTGTACCGCCTGTGTCCACATCACGCCGTCGCCGAGCCGCCACCCGGGAATGCGGGTAGCACTCGGTTGCCGCGAAACCGGCGTCGCCCAAACGTCGAACGTTTGCGCCGAGCCGAACTGGAGCGTCACGGGCTGGCGGTTGGGGTTGGTCACGACATAGGAATATCGCAGAACGTCGCCGGGGGCGATGGTGGTTTTCGATAGCGTGAGCGA
>JACMIU010000405.1 GCA_014380985.1 Armatimonadota bacterium
CTGAATCAGCAAAGTGTTCCACGCGGGCGCGAGCGCGGGGTTCGCGTCCGTGGGCATCGGCGGGTTGTCTTGCTCCACGGCACGTTTCCACGCAAACGGATCGCGTTGCCGCGTCACGGTGAACGGTCGGCGTCCGGTGAGCATTTCGTACAAAAGCACACCGACCGCCCACAAATCCGAACGCCGGTCGCTTGCCGCATCCTCGGAAAAATCTTCGGGAGCCATGTACGGGTACGTCCCGCCGCCCCCGGCGACCGACCCCGTGCCTAACGCTTCGGCAAGCCCGAAATCGGAAAGTTTAATGGCTCCGTCGTCGCCGATGAGAATGTTCGCCGGTTTGATGTCGCGGTGAACGATGCGGCGTTCGTGCGCGTAGGCGAGTGCGTCCAACACAGCGAGAGCGATTCGTGTGGCTTCGCCCGCGTCAAGCGGCGTTCCGGCGCGTTCCTTCAGCACCGATGCCAGATTGCGCCCTTTGATGAGCTCCATATCGAGCAAAACAATGCCGTCGGCGGTAACATCTACCGAATGAATGCGGACGATATGCGGGTGTTGCAACCGGTCTAAAACCCGCGCTTCCTCTAAAAGCCGTTCCATTTCCGCGCCGTCGGCACGGATTTCCTTGAGCGCGACTTGGCGACGCAGGAGCGTGTCCCAAGCAAGGTAAACCACGCCGGACGTGCCGCTTCCCAGCACATCCAAACGCTCGTATTTACCGATTTTACCTGCCGCCACGCTTGTTGCTCGCTCCTGTTTCTCTGTTACGGGGTTTTCGTAGGCGCGGGTTTCGGAATCGCCGTGCCAGTCGCGGGAATCGCTTTGAGTTTTTTAATCTCGCTGTCGTAAATCACGTACAGGTTGCCGTCCTCGTCTACGGTCAAGGCTTCCGGGCGTTCTTTAGACGTGATTTTACCGATTTCCGACCCGGCACGGTTAAACTTTTTGATTACCCGCGACGCCGAATAGGAAATATAGGTGTTGCCCTGCAAATCGTGCGCGACGAAAACCCGCGACGGTGGCACTATCGCGCCCACGGTGGGCGGTTGCTGAAGCGGTTGACCAATCGCGGCGTTGGCAATTTTGCCGTCGAGCGACATATAGGTCAAAACGCCGGAAGTGTCTTTGACAAAATAGATACCGGCTTTCGGCGAGTAGCCTAAAATATCGCCGCGCACCGCGAAGGTCTGCTCACCGAAATCCACCGGTGCGGCGTAGGTGAGTTTGGTGTAATCCCTGATGGTCACGGTGTTTCCGGTCGTGCCGCCTTTCACGGGTTTGTCCGGCACAACCGGCGTCGGCGCGGGCGGAGGCGCGAGTAGCCGTCCGATATTTTGACGAACATCGGTAGCAGTCGCAATCAATGCCGACAAGCCGAGGGAAAGTACGCCGACGGCGGCGAGGAACCAGACGAACGGTGAGACGCCGCGCCGGGGCGGGGCGGGGCGTGCTTCCATATCCACAATCGGCGGACGACTTGTTGGGGCGGGGCGCATTTCCTCCGGCACGGCGGCGCGTGTGGTCGCACTGCGCGTTAGCGGCATAGCGGCGTTCAAAACCGGTGCGGTTCCGGCGGCGTCTAAAACGCGCACCACGACTGCCGTGATATTGTCCGACCCACCACGTTTGTTCGCCGCCTCGACCAGTTCCGCCGCAAGCGCGTTCGCGGTTACGCCGGACTTGCCGATTTGCGTTTGCCGCAGAATACCGGCTATATCGTCGTCGTCTACCATCGTATTCAGACCGTCGGTGCAGAGAAGCAAAACGTCGCCGAGGGCTACGGTTTCGGTTCGGATTTCCGGCGTCACCGTGTCGTCAATCCCGACGGCGCGGGTAATCATGTTGCGAAAACGGGAAACCCGCGCCTCGGCTTCGGTAATATCGCCGGAGCGTACCCGTTCGGCGACGAAGGAATGGTCGAAGGTCAGCGATTCGAGCGCGTCGGCGCGAAGGCGATATAGGCGCGAATCGCCCGCGTGTGCTATGGTGATGCGGTTTCCTTGCACCAGCGCGGCAACCACGGTCGCTCCCATGAGCGGTGCGGACGATTTCGGCACGGGCGCGGTTTTGCTGTAGTCGCCGCGCTTCGCGGTCGGCATATCGGCTTCGGCTTGCTTCGCGGCGGTTTCTGTATCGAGGCGTACCCGCTCGGCAATCGCGTAAACGCGGGCGTTGGCACGGGTAAAGGCTTCTTTCAACGCGGCTTCGGGGGCGTCACCCGCCCCGATTCGTTCGCGCAGGGCGTCCTCCATCACGGCAACCGATTCCTCGGACGCGACATCCCCGGCTTGCAAGCCCCCCATGCCGTCTGCGACCACGATAGCGGCATCCATTCCGGGAAGATCGAACAAGCCGTAGGCGTCTTCGTTCGCGGAACGCTTGATTCCTTTGTCGGTAAGCGCGGCAATATCAAAGGTCACGGCGGTGGAGGGCATCATCAAGTTGGTTCCGTATTACCCGCTTCGGCGGGTGGCGAAAAAAAGTAAGGCGGCGGTGAAGCCGATTAGTAGCGCGGCGAAAAGAAGCCGCAAAATCAGAATCGGCAGAGCGTTCGGCGTTGTTTCCATCTTATCCTATTCGCACCGTTCGCGCAGGACTTGCGCCTAAGGCGAGGTAATCGCCGCTTCGCAAAGCCACCGGCATCGCCGGAGGAATCCGGTTGCCGTTCACGAACGTTCCGCCGGGCGTGTTCAAATCTTCCACCGTGACGGCGTTTCCCTCGACGCGAAAGCGGGCGTGCCGGTCGGAAACGTTCTCGCCGCTCCACGGCAGGTCGGCGGTCACGGCACGTCCGGCGACCATCAGCGACGCCAGCCGGTACGTCGTGCCGTCCGGCGACACCACCGACGCGGCGATACCGATTGCAGGGGTGGGCTTAGGCGGCGCGTCGCCGGTGCTACCGACCGGTCGCAGCGTAAGGGTAGATTCCCCGACCCGTATCTCGTCGCCGAAGTTTATGGGAACCGCCGCGCCCCGCTCCACGGGAACGCTGTTCACGCGGCTACCGTTGGTGCTGTTTTCGTCTCGGTAGACAAACGCGCCGTTTTCAAAGGCGATACGCCCGTGCCGCTTGGAAACCTGCGTGTCGGTAAGGACAATATCGTTGCCCGCCTGACGACTGCGCCCAACCGTCGCCCCGGCATCGGTAAGCGGGAACGCTTCGAGCGAGCGACCGTCGCCGGAACGCACCAACAGCGTCGCTAATACCGCGCTACCGGTCGCGCCGAAAACGGCAACCACCGTGCCTGGTTCTTCCGAAGGCGGCGGGGGAGGGGGCGGCGCGGCGGAAACCACACGGGTAGCACCGAGCAACGTTGGCTGCGGGGGCGCGGGAGTTGGTGCGGGGGCGGGTTCCGGCACGGATTTTTCGGGTTCGCTACGGATCGAATCATCGAAGCGGCACACGACCTGAACCCGTTCGGTTTCCGGCGCATTCGCGTCCACTTCCTCAATCACGAACGACAGATCGCCGCGAGTGTGGTAGCCGTGCGAGCGAATCGCGTTGACCACCACGGTAGCGAGTTCCTCCGCTTTGATAAACGATTTCAAATAGTCGCGTTCGTCCTGCGAGGCGATTTTGAGACGTAGTGTGTAGGCATTCGGCACGTAGACTTTGTTGTCAAACCCTTCGCGGCGATTATCCTCCATCGCCCCCAAAATGCGGCGCAGGATGTCTTTCGGGCGCAGGGCGGCGTCGGGCGAATCGAGTCCGCCGAAAAGTCCGTCGTACCACGATCCGAAGCGGCGGTTTAAGCGTTCTAAAAAATCCATAGGTAAGCCTTAGTATACGCCCTTTTGACCCGCGAGGCGCGGTCACGGTTGCGGCAGAAGCGGGAGAACGGCGGCAAGAAGCGCGGCGAACACGGCATCCGGTTCGTGTGTAGCACTCAGCACGACGAAACGTTCCGGCGCGGCGCGGGCGATGTCCTTGTAGCCGTGGTGTATCCGTTCGTGAAAGGCGAGTGTTTCGCGGTCTAACCTATCCTGTGCGTCCGGCGACTGCCGCGAAAGTCCGACGGCGGGGGGCAGGTCGAAAAGAAAGGTGCGAAGGGGCGTCAATCCGCTGGTCGCCACCGCGTTGACGGCACGAAGTGTGTCCAGTGGCAACCCGCGCCCGTAACCCTGATAGGCGAGCGTGGAATCGGTGTACCGGTCGCACAGGACGACGTGACCGGCGTCCAGAGCGGGAACAATCACGGTGGCTGTATTTTGCGCCCGCGACGCCGCGAACAAAAGCAGTTCGGCA
>JACMIU010000406.1 GCA_014380985.1 Armatimonadota bacterium
AGAATAATTCGGTCGCAAAGGAGCGCGACTTCCGACAGTTCGTGCGACGAAAAGAAAATCGTCGTGCCGCCCGTTTTGATTTCGTGAAGCAGGTCGCGCAGATGCCGCCGCCCCACCGGGTCTAAGCCCGATGTCACTTCGTCCAGCACCAGTAAATCGGGCGCACCTAACAGTGCTTGTGCGATACCGAGCCGTTGTTGCATTCCCTTCGAGAATGTTTTGAGTTGCCCGCGTTCCTTGCCCGCCAAGCCGACACGCCGGAGCAGTTCCATCGCCTCATCGTCGAGCGCGGAACCGCCCAAGCCCTGCAGGTTGCCATACAACCGGAGCGTTTCGAGCGGCGTCAGGAACGGATAATACAGCGCGACTTCGGGCAGATAGCCGATTTTTGCCTTCGCCACCGTCGAACCCGCCGGATGTCCGAACACGAACACATCGCCTTTTTGCGGCGCAACAAAGCCCATCACGGCTTTAATCGTGGACGATTTTCCCGCGCCGTTCGGACCCAAAAAGCCGACGACTTCGCCCGGTGCGACCGACAGGTTCAAGCCGTGAACCACCTGCCGCACGGGGGTAAACATATCTTTTTTGTAGCCAACGCACAGGTCGCGCACGGCAAGCGCGGGAATGCCCGCGTCCGACTGCGTGGGGATAATTAGATTTTCTGCCAATGTCATGTATACTTTTCCTTGAACGATGGCGCGGACGCGAAAGAAAAATAGCACTTTTCGCGCCGCCCGCCCGTATACAATATCGGCAGACAGCACGGCGTCTTTTAGGCGTTTTGCCCCCTTTAGGAAAGTTTGAACAAAGTATATTTGCCAGCGAAAGAAACAGGACACCCTTTGAACCAACCACGACGTGCCGGACGCGCAATCGCCGCCACCCTCTGCCTCCTCAGTGCGGGAACCCTTTGGGGATGCAATCCCGAACCGACCGCGCCCGATGCCGCGTCGCCTGAAGCCGCCTCCAATCCCACGACCGAAGTGACCTCCGCGCCCGCGACGGAACCGGAAATCGTGTCCACATCGCCGACGGGTTTGGTCAAACTCAAAAACCCGCCGCCCGCCGAGCCGTTCGGCGATTTAACCGCGATTTCCGGCGAAAAGGTGTCGCTCACGTCGCTCAAAGGCAAAGTCATCGTCCTCGACTTCTGGGCGACATGGTGCGGTCCCTGCCGCATGACGATACCGATTCTGAGTGAACTACAAGAAAAATACGGCAAAGACGGTCTGGTAGTCGTCGGTATCAGCGACGAAAGCGAGGCGGAAGTCAAGCCGTTCGCCGAGCAGATGAGCATGAAATACACCGTAGTCGCCGACACCAAAAACAACGATGTTTGGCAACAAGCCTATGGCGTGGACTCGCTCCCGACGCTCGCCGTGATTGACCGCAAAGGCAAGGTGCGTTTGTACGAAAAAGGCGTGGATCCGACGCCCGGCAAGGGAACCGAAGACCGCCTGAAGGAACTGTTGCCGCAACTGTTAGTGGAAAAATAGGCAATGCCGGAACCCCTACGCGCCGTGCTGTTCGACTTAGACGGCACACTCGTTCGCACGTCTATTGACTTTCCCGCGATGCGGAGTGCCGTGCATCAAGTTTTCCTCGCCAAGTACCCCTATATAGAGGAGGCGCACGGCAACCGCGAAACCGATACGCTCGCGCTGATTCCGCAACTGGTCGGACTGCTACCGGAGACGGAGCGGGAGGAGACGCGCCGCGAACTGCTTGCCGTGGTGGTCGAACGCGAGCGAACTGGTTGCGCCTACCCGGAGGCAATACCCGGCGCGACCGAACTTCTGCAAACGCTACAAGCAAAGGGTGTCGGCGTCGGAATCGTCACGCGCAACGCCCGTGCAATCGCCGAATCGCTCTGCGACCGGATGAATCTTCCCCACGATGTACTTGTGGCACGGGAGGACACCGCCGCATTCAAGCCCGACCCCGAACCGGTGCGCCTCGCTTGTACGCGTCTCGGCGTCCCCCCCGAAAACGCGGCAATGGTCGGCGACTTATGGGTGGACATCGCTGCCGGACACGCCGCCGGTTGCGCCCTCACCATTGGCTTACAGTGGGAGCATGACCCGCCGAACCGATTTGCCAAAGCAAAACCCACGCATATCGTGACAACGTTTGACAAGGTAAGCGAACTGTTGCTTCAAGCGGTTTCTTAACAGTCCCTTAATCATCGCTTAACAGAGCCGTGAGAGAACCTTCCAAAAACAAAATGAAAAAAGATTATGTGAAACCCTTGACAAGTCCATACACCTGCGGTAACATACCTCTTGTCGCCGGTTGCAAGACAGGCGCGAAACGGGGAATGACGCCCAATAAGCGTGATTATCTGTCAAGTGGGTTATCGGGTAATGAGGGCAACCTCCCCGGTTTC
>JACMIU010000407.1 GCA_014380985.1 Armatimonadota bacterium
GCGTGGTGAGCTCCTTCGCCGTGCTGATTGCCGCGTCGCTTAACCTCGGCTTTTTAGCCGGGGGCGCGGCAATCGCCAACTATGTCGCGGCGATTTTCCGACCGATTTTCTTCAAGAAGGACACCATCGTTTACGTGAAGTTGGACGCGACACCCGCCCCGTCCGTTTCGCCGTCGCCGTCACCTGCGTCGCCGACCCGTTAGCGGTTCGCGTCGTCGCGCCCTTCGCGCCGAAGCGTCAAAAGCGTTGCGCCCGCGACCATACCGGGAAGCATCAGCACCCCTATCACCGGCAGGAGCGACACGAACCCCGAAGCCAGCGCGAATGTCGCCGTGTCAAAGTCGGGCGACCCTATCAAATCGCGCCACTGCGCCCCCAGCATCTTGCCGCGCCGGGCGTAGACCGGTGCGGAATAATCGAGAAGCGTCAAAATGCTTGCCGCGATAATCGCCGGAATCACGCCCGCGATAAACCCGAACCCGAACGCGAGCAGGGCAAGCGTCGCCGAGAGCGCGAGCCGCGCCATCGTATCACCGAACGCCGCGCCGGGAGATAGGGGCGTTTCGGGCGTCGGTGGCAAGTCACCGCGCATGGTTTTTTCCACGGCTCTTGACAGCGGTTCAAAAATCACGCCCGCGAACGCGCCCCCGATAAGCGTGAACAAAAACGGAAACAGGAACACCCATACGACGACAAAGCCGACTGTAGCAAGCCACGGGATACCCATGTCCGCCGTCCATTCTTTCAGCAGGGGAATCATGACCGCGCCGCCGCCGATTCCGAGCAGGGTATAGACGACCATCGCGGCAAGCAATGGGGCGAGTGCCAATCCCCAAAGCCGCGGCGTGCGCCAGAGCAGAAAAGTCCCTCGAAAAATATCCATAACGTATTGTACACCGAACGGGGTAAACGATTGCCGAACCGTCCGTGCCGATTTCCGACGTGCTTCCGGTACAATCGGGGAATGAACTATCGAAAATTAGGCAAGCACGGCGTCAAAGTGAGCGAGGTCGGCTTGGGGTCGTGGCTGACGTATGGCGGGGCGACCGAAAACGACGCGGCGAAGGCGTGTATCGAAACCGCCTATGACGCCGGGATTAACTTCTTTGACACCGCGAATGCGTATGCGCGTGGCAAGTCGGAAGAGGTAGTGGGAAAGGTGCTTTCCGCGTATGAACGCAGTAGTTACGTGCTGGCGACAAAGGTGTTCTTTCCGATGGGTGACGGTGTGAACGACCGAGGACTGTCGCGCAAGCACATCACCGAGCAGTGCCACGCCAGCCTGAAACGTCTCGGAACCGACTACATTGACCTGTATCAGTGCCACCGCTACGACCTCGAAACACCGCTTGCGGAAACGCTTTCGACCTTAGACGATCTTGTCAAGCAGGGCAAGATTTTGTACTACGGCGTGTCGCAATGGTCGGCGGCGCAAATCACCGACGCCGTGACGATGACGCAGGAACGAGGCTTCAACCCGGTGGCGTCGAACCAGCCCGTCTACAACGCGCTGAACCGCGACTTGGAACGCGAAGTGATGCCGCTCTGTGGGCGCGAAGGCATCGGTCTGGTGGTCTACTCGCCGCTCGCGCAAGGCTTGTTGACCGGCAAGTACAAGCCCGGTGCGCCACTTCCCGAAGGTAGCCGCGCCGCCGATGACAAGCAGAATCAGTTTCTGAACAACGGCAACTTAGACGAAAAAGTGCTGGCAAAAGTGGAGAACCTTCTCCCCCTCGCCGAGCGTCACGGTGTTTCGATGAGCCAACTCGCGCTGGCGTGGTGTCTGCGAAAGCCGGAAGTATCGAGTGTGATTATCGGCGCGTCGAAACCCGCTCAGGTGACGGACAACGCGGGGGCGTCGGGCGTGTCATTGTCACCGGAAGAATGGGCGGAAATGGACGCGGTGTTGGCGTAACCGTGCGTTTGCGGCTACAATACCGCCGATTTACGGGCGCGGCGAACCGATGATTCTGTCCGGTCTGCCGCGCCTCCCGACTTTTTAGAATAGGTTTTTTATGTTACTTGGCACACAGACCGTGAATGATCGCGGACATTTGGAAATCGGCGGGTGCGACACCGCCGAACTCGCGCAAACGTTCGGCACACCGCTGTACGTGGTGGACGAACAAACCGTGCGTGACAACTGCCGCCGCTATGTTCGCGCCTTCGCCGATGCCTACCCCGGCGAATCGAAAGTCACGTATGCCGGAAAAGCGTTCCTGATTCAGGCGATGGCGCGATTGGTGGACGAAGAAGGCTTGGGTCTTGATGTCGCGTCGGCGGGGGAACTGCATACCGCCTTGACCGCCGGGTTTCCCGCCGAGCGTATCCTTATGCACGGCAACAACAAATCCGACGCCGAGATTGCGATGGGTTTGGACGCCGGTATCGGACGGTTCGTGGTGGATAACTTCTTTGAACTGCGGCGATTGTCTGCGATGGCGCAAGCACGGGGCAAGCGTCAACCAATTCTGATTCGCGTCACACCGGGGATTGACCCCAAAACGCACCGCCGGATTCGCACCGGGCAGGAGGATACAAAGTTCGGCATCAATATCAGCGAAGGCTCCGCGCTTGCCGCCGTGACCGAAGCGTTGCGCGACTTGCCCGGTGTGGAACTCACCGGTATTCATTGCCACATCGGTTCGCAACTCTTAGACCCGCACACGCACGAGCAAGCGATTGAAATCATGGTCGCGTTTCTCGCCGAGATTCGCGCCACGACGGGCTACACAGTTGCCGATTTAGATATTGGCGGCGGTTTGGGAGTGCGCTACTTGGAATCGCAAACGCCTCCGACCTACGAGGAGTTCGCCGCGATTCTGGTCCCCAAACTTCTCACCGAACTGAGAAAGCACGACCTGCCCCTGCCGCGACTGTGGCAGGAGCCGGGGCGCACCCTTGTCGCCGAAGCCGGAACCACGCTCTACACCATCGGTCATACGAAGCGCGTTTTGCTACCGGAAGCCCCCGGCGAACGTTTCTATGTGTCGGTGGACGGCGGCATGAGCGACAACCCGCGCCCGCAACTCTACGACGCCGTGTACTCGGCGATGGTGGCGAACCGCGCCGGTCAAGCGAAGGACAAGGTGTTTACGGTTGCCGGAAAGCACTGCGAAACCGACATCCTGATTTGGGACATCGCGCTTGGCGACACCGACGCGGGCGATATTTTAGCCGTGCAAACCACGGGGGCGTACAATCAGGCGATGGCGAGCAACTACAACCGGTTCACGCGCCCCGCCGTGGTATTCGTGCGAAACGGCGCGGCGGACGTGGTGGTGGAGCGCGAAACACTCGACGACGTTATTCGGCAGGATCGGCTACCGGCGCGGCTACGGAAGGGATAGAAGTCCGCGTCGCGGCGTCCCCCGCGGTGCGAATGCCCCGCGGGGGACGCCGTAACCGCCCAGAACAGAAAACTTGCCGAAAAACCTTGCGTCGCTTTCATAGGCGCGATATACTGCAACCTTGTGCGGGCGACATCGCTTCGGTGATTCGCCCCGTATTTTTGTTTGACCTATTTGCCGCGACGATTCGCAAACGATGGCCACGCCTTTTCCGGTGTGTGCCGACCCGCGAAAACCGTCCTCCGGCTACCTTGAAAACTACATCGGTTTGGCGTTGCCCGTGCGGAATCTTGCCGCTTCGGTGACAGTTACAGGAAAGAACGATTTTATTATGGCAAAGGCAAAGTTCGAGCGGAATAAAGACCACGTGAACATCGGCACGATCGGTCACGTTGACCACGGCAAAACGAGTTTGACGGCGGCAATCACCAACGTTTTAGCGAAAGCGGGCGGCGCAAAAGCGATGGCA
>JACMIU010000408.1 GCA_014380985.1 Armatimonadota bacterium
ACCAAATCGTCCCCCGCCGCACAGTATTCGGGGGTACAGAACGCGGTGTTGGCGAATGTACAGGGCTACGAGAACAGCCTCAACACCGCTCGCCAAGAGTTAGCCGGCTACGAAGCGAGCGTGAATCAGTTGCGTTCTCTCCTTGCCGCGAGCAACGCTACCGCCACCGTGCCGCTACCGAGCGGCGAGAACCCCCGCGTCCGCGCCCTTGAAAGCCGCGTCGCCGATCTGCGAATCGCTTTTAGCCGCGTGCAGGAATCGAACTACGACACCGGTTCGGACGTGTACAAGCAGGCACAGGCAGAACTGTCGCAAGCCGAAGCCGAACTGAAGCGGGCGCAAAAAGAGCCGTTCTCCGCGACCGCGCTCAACACCAACCGGCAGGATTTGGTGGCGGCACTCGGATCGGCGCAGGTCAAGCAGCGCGACGCGCAAAGCCGCGTGGTGGTGTTACAAAACCAAGTTACTGCCGAACGCGAGAAACTAAAGACGTTGCCCCTCGCCGCTGCGAAACTCGCCGACCTGTCCCGCGAAGCCGCATTGCGGCAAGACGCCGTGGCACGTCTCGAAAAAGCCTTAGCCGACGCCGAACTGCAAGCCATCGAACGCGGACGCGCCGGAACCGTGAGCATCGTTTCCGCCGCGCAAGCCGAATTGGTCGAGGGCATGACCACCGGGCAACTGCTCAAGATCATCGTGTACGGAATGACGCTCGCATTAGTGTTCGCGTGTTTGCTGTTCGTTGCGTTGGACTACTTGGACAACGCGGTGAAAACCGTGGGCGACGCACAGCGACTGATGAACCTGTCGGTTATCGGGCAAATCCCGTCGCACCTGCCCGACCTGCTACGCGCCCCGCGCATCGTCGCTCTTGATCCGCTCTCGCCCGCCGCCGAATCGTACCGGCTTTTGCGCTCCGACTTGATTTTCCTGTGTCAGGAACGCGCCTTTAAGTCGCTGGTCGTTGCTCCGATTCGCCCCGGTCAGGGGGCGACCACAACCGCTGGAAACCTCGCCATCGCCCTCGCGCAGTCAGGGCGAAAGGTAATCTTGATTGACGCCGACCTGCGCCGACCGAAACTACACGCGGTTTTTAATGTGTCGAACGATGCCGGGGTATCGGGCGTTCTGACCGGTCAAACCACGTATGATGCCGCATTGCTTCCGACCGATGTGGAAAATCTTCGCCTTTTGCCCGCCGGGTCGCCGGTGCTGAACCCGTCGGAACTAATCGGAAGCGGCATGATGGGTGCGCTTCTGAAAAAGTTAGGCGAGATGGCAGAATTCGTAATTGTGGATACGCCTTCGCCCGCCTCGTTCGCCGATGGCGCGGTATTGGCATCGCTCGCGGACGCTACGCTACTCGTGCTTCGCGCTGGTCAAGCCCCCGACGGCTCCGTTGAAGCGCAGGTGCAAACCCGACTACAGAAGGCGCGGGCGAATGTCTTGGGGATGGTGCTGAACGATGTGGAGCCGGAGCGACTGCTCGGTTCGCGCCCCGTGGAACAGTTCATGCCGCTCGCAATTGGCAATGTTTCCGAAGCCACGTATGCGCCGCTTCCCGCCCTGCCGAAGCCAGTCAGTCTAACCGCGAACGACGCCCCGGATGAAAAAGAGTACGAGTATGATGTCGAAGACGCGGAGGACGACGCGCCGCCCGCGCCTAAGCCGATAGTGGTGGGTCGCCCGCGCATCGTCTCCACCGCGATTTCTACCCCGGTCGGCGCGGGAAGCAACGGCAATGGAAAATCCGCCCCTAAGATAACACGCAAGACGGATGTACCGCTTAGTATCTTGATAGTCGCAGGACTTTCTACCGGCGTAGGGTTGCTCACGCTCGCACTTTCGCGGGCGGGGGCGTAAAATGAGCGCGTGAACTATTTAGCACACCATTTTCTGGCACGGCGTTCGCGCCCTGCCGGAAGCGCGGACTTTTGCGCGGGCAACCTGCTTCCCGATTTGCTGGCGGCGGGGAGCGACCCGCGTTTGCGAAGCGTGAGCGAATCGGTTGGCGATTTGGCGGACGGGGTGCGCCTTCACCTCGCCACCGACAAAACGTTTCACGGAAGTGCGGCGTTCGCGGACACGCAAAAACAGGCGAACGCTTTGCTTCTGTCCGCGCCGTGGGCAACCGCGCCGCGCCGCCGCTTTTTTGTCGCGCACGTGCTGGTGGAACTCGCGTTGGACGCGCATATTCTGCACCGTTTCCCCGACCTGCCGACCGACTTGTACGCCGCGCTTTCTCAGTCGCTCGCGGGCGGTTTGGTGGCACAAGCCGAAACCCTGCTCGGTAAATCCGCGCCGAACCTTTACGCCACCACAACGCGCTTTATCGAAAGCGGTTTCCTGCGCGATTACGCCGCACCGGAAGGGTTGGCGGATTCGCTAACACGGGTCTGCCACCGCGCCGGAGTGCCGAACTTTGAAACCGCCGCCGACCGCGAAACACTCGCGCAAGTTTTTGATGATTTCGCTCCGATTCTCGCCCCGTTTGTACCGGAAATGTTGCCGTCTATCTCGCCTGTCGTGGTACAATAACCGCGACAAAACACCTCCGAATGGGAGCCTCGCGCCAAAACTATGCCAACCACGATTGAACGCCCCGGAACTATCGAACGCCCCGGAACGGTGCAACCGCCGTCGCCCTTGGGACTGCCCGGCTTCGACGAATGGGAAGATGTACGGGCGGGCGCGGACATATCGGGTCCGTGGATAGTGATTCTGTATAACGACGATTGGCACACCTTCGAGGATGTGATTGATATTTTGCAAAAAGCGACCGGTTGCTCGGAAGAGCAAGGCTACGCGATTGCGGTCGAGGTAGACTCGAAAGGGCGGGCAATCTGCTTTGACGGTTCCCGCGAGGAGTGTGAGCGAGTCGCCGCGATCATCGCCACGATTCGTTTGCAGGTGGAAACCGACCGGGCATAGGTACGCTCTTACAGTCGAGATTATGATGTACAAAGCAACTTACGGTCAGTTAGAGCGGGCGTTAAGGATCCTTGGCTTCCGCCGTCAAAGCGACCCGCAATACTTTGTTCTGCGTCATCAGAACGGCCAAGACTTTATCGCGTTAGCCGGGGGTAATGACGATACCATTTTGCGTCCGGCGTATCTCTGTGCCGTTGAAAGTAGTATTGTCGGTCGGGGGGTTGCCAGCACCGACGAATTGAACGAAGCACTTGCCAAGGTAGGCGGCACTTGCCCTATTTGCGGCAGTCGGCGTGTGCGCGGTAAGTATTACACAACGCGGTTGGTGCGTCGCCATCGCCCGATCCGCCCAAAATCAAAAGCGAGAGCAACGACGCCCGCCTAAACCATGCGCTCTGCCCCGTCCGATATGATTACCCCCTACGCCGACCTGCCCGACGAAGTGTTGCAAAAGGTGCTGGGGCGCACCGCCGAAGTCGCCGAGGCGGTCAAGAACTTGTTCACCGCGATTCGGGAGCAGGGTCCGGCGATGCGCGATTCGCTCCTGAACGCCCGCCTTATTCGCCGCTACTCCGACCTGCCCGGTTGTCCCGAATCCCCCACGGTCGCCGCTGTAGACGGCGGCGCGGCACTCGAAAAGTCTATGGGAACCGATACCGCGCTTGCGGTCGCGGTCGGTATCGAGGGATTGTCCGATAAGCCCGCCGTTTACTGGCCCGGTGTGCAGTACGCCTCGTGGCAGGAAACCGTGCCGCATCAGGGCGATGAAACGGCGACACTTTGCCGGGGCGTGATGACCGCGCTTGAACTTGCCGTTCTGCGCGACGCGCCGCACGACTGCGTACTTTTAGACGGGGCGCACCTGACGCCGATTATCGCGCTGTCTACCTTGCTCTCGGTGAACAACGAAACCCTGCGCGATCATATCGGCGCGATTGTGACGCAGTACGACACTGCGGACGCCCTGCGAACCGTGATGGAAAAGCCGAGCATCGTTGCCGTGGTCAAGTACGACTCGTCACGGGATCTGTCGCACTCGTTTATCCCCGACAACCTGCGCGGCGTCGGCGTCGGCTTGGACGACAAAACCCTGACGCGCTTTTTGCTGGAGGAAGGCGAATATACCGCGCCGCAAAAACTGCTACTGTCGGCGCAAAGCCGGACACACTGGATTTCCAAGCAAATCGCGCCGCTTACCCCGACCGATGCCGCCCGTGAAAGCGTCCGGCTTGCCATTAACGACGTGGTGGCACGGGTGAACGACGACAAAATCCTGTTTACATACTTCAAGCCGCACGCTTGGTCGCCCGCGTTCCGCCTCGAAATCAAACAGGAAGCGGCGGACGATCCGGCACAACTGTGCGCGATTCTGACCGGCATCAAGGAGCAGGTCGTGTCGCCGGAAATCCGCGAACCGTACCCGCAGTGGGTAGCGGATCGGATGGCAAAATCGGTCGGCGACGCGCTGGTCGCGCTCCGTACCGCCGTTCACTACGACTTAGCTGATTCGGGCATGGGCGAGTTCGCGGCATTGTTCGCGCAGTCGTACCGCACCGAGGAAATGTAGACGAACAACAAAACGCGAAACGCCCCCGCGCCGAAAATCGGCGCGGGGGCGTTTGCGACTTTGCGGGCGTTTACCCTTCCAACAGAAGCGTTTCCGGGTCTTCCACCAACTGCTTGACCTTGACGAGGAAGCGTACCGCTGTGCCACCGTCCACAATCCGGTGGTCATACGACAGCGCGATGTACATCATCGGGCGAATCGCCATCTCGTTGTTGATGACGATCACGCGCTGTTGAATCGTGTGCATACCGAGGATACCGACCTGCGGGTAGTTCAAAATCGGGGTGGACATCAGGGAGCCGTAGACGCCGCCGTTCGTGATTGTGAACGTGCCGCCGGTCAAATCGCTAATGCCGAGCGTACCGGCTTGCGCTTTTCCGGCGACTTCCTTGATTTTCTTCTCGATGCCCGCGAACCCCAAGGTATCGGCGTCGCGCACCACGGGAACCACCAAACCCTCCTCCACGCCGACCGCGATTCCGATGTCGTAGTAGCGTTTTAGCACAATATCGTCGCCCTGTATTTCGGCGTTCAGATACGGGAACTGCTTTAATGCTCCGATAACCGCCTTCGTGAAAAACGACATAAAGCCGAGTCCGACGCCGAACTGCTTCTCGAACGTTTCTTTGCGCCGCTTGCGTAGTTCCATGATCGCGGTCATATCCACCTCGTTGAAGGTGGTCAGCATCGCGGTGTTCTGCGTCGCCTGCATCAGGTTGGCGGCAATCGTTTTGCGCCGCCGCGTCATCTTGATTCGCTCTTCGGGGCGACCGGACGGCAACGCGGCGACAACGGCGGAAACTGGCGCGACGGTGGGTGCGGGCTTCGCCGGGGCGACCGTTGCCGCTTTTTCTACTACCGGCGCGGCGATCTTCCCGGTCACGTCGCTTGCCGTGATGCGTCCGCCCGTGCCGGTTCCGGTCACGGTGGCAAGGTCTACGTTCTCGCTTTTCGCCACGGTTTTGGCGAGCGGGGTGCTAACGGCGTGGGCGTCGGCGGTTGCCGATTGCGCCACGGGCGCGGTCGGCGAAAGATTCGGCGGCGACGGGTTCCCTGTGCCTGATTCGCCTGTTTCGGCAGTCTTAATTTCCGTGGCTACTGGGGGAGCGGCAGTTGCCGCTCCCCCAGACTCGCCGACCGTTCCCAGCACGTCGCCGACACCCACCGTGTCGCCGACTTGTTTCAAAATCTCGCTTAAAACGCCATCCGCTTCGGCTTGAATCACCTGATTGACCTTGTCGGTTTCGAGTTCGACAATTTCGTCCCCGGCGGACACGGCGTCCCCGGCATTTTTGAGCCAACTGGCAATCGTCGCCTCAACGACCGATTCGCCCATATTCGGAACCACGATTTGTGTGGGCATAAACTTACGCTTCCGTCCTTTGTTTCGTTAATTCGCCGCTTTTTTCGGTTGTTGCGGCTGTTTTCTTCGCGCCCGTGCCGTTCGAGTGAACGCCGTTGCGATACGTTTTCTCTGTTTCCGCTTCCTTGGGAAGCGTGTCGGCAACGACTTCCTCAACGTGAGCGATTTCGGCGCGTCCCAAACCGTCGCCGCCAACCGGCGCGGTTTTCACCGGCGTTTCCGTCGGCGATACTTTGTAGGCGGCGGCGACGATTCGCGCCTGCTCGCGGTCGTGCGACGTTTTCTTGCCCTCGCTCGGAGACGCCGCCTCCGGTCGCCCGATGTAGTTCAAGGCAACGCCGACCGGAAGCATTTTCGCCAGACGCGGCGCGACGAATGTCCACGCCCCCATGTTCTGCGGCTCCTCTTGCACCCAAACGATTTCGGTCAGATTCGGGTATTCGACGAATAGCGCGGCAAGTTTTTCTTCGGGGAACGGATACAACTGCTCGATTCGCGCCACGGCAACCGTGTTGCCGTCTAAGTATTCGGCGCGGTACTCGAACTTAACATCAATGTATAGCAGGTCTACGTACACCTTGCCGGAACAAAGCAGTAGGCGCGTCACGGCGGGTTTGCGCTCGGCGGGGCGCGGGTCGTCCAGCACCGTTTGGAACGTGCCAGTCGTCAGTTCGCTCAAAGTGGCGGCGGCGCGGGGATGGCGCAAAAGGCTTTTCGGCGTCATCACCACCAGCGGGCGCGGGTGAGATTTAAGCTGCGTCCCCTGCCGACGAAGCAGGTGGTAATACTGCGCGGCGTTCGAGCAGTTAGCGACAATCATGTTGCTTGCCGCGCAGAGTTGCAGGAACCGTTCGACGCGCCCCGACGAGTGTTCGGGTCCCTGCCCTTCGTAGCCGTGCGGCAGAAGCAAAACGAGCGACGGCGTTTGTTGCCACTTAGCGTTGCCCGACGCGATAAACTGGTCAATAATCACCTGCGCGCCATTGGCAAAGTCGCCGAACTGTGCTTCCCATAGCACCAATGTTTCGGTCGCGTGAATCGAGTAGCCGTACTCGAAGCCGACCGCCGCCGATTCACTAAGCGGGCTGTTGTGCAGGGCGAACGACGCTTTCGCATTTGGCAGGGACTGCATCGGCGCGAACGATTCGCCGGTTTCGGTGTCGTGGAACACCAGATGCCGCTGGGTGAACGTGCCACGCTGAACATCCTGCCCCGTGAGGCGAATCGGGATTCCCTCACCGAGAAGCGACGCGAACGCGAGCGATTCAGCGTGCGCCCACAAGATTCCACCCTCCACATCGAGCGCGGCAAGGCGGGCATCCACGATCTGTTTTTGCAGTTTCTTGTGTAAGTTGAACCCCGCCGGAACGCGCATTAGATCGGCGTTGAGTTCGCGTAGGGTTGCCTCGTCAACCGGGGGGGCGGTGTCGCCACTTGCCGGTTCGGAGGACGCGCCGGTATCGGGAGCGGGCGGGTTCGCTATCACCTCGTCCCGCGCCGCAATCAGTTTGGCACGAACCATTTTGACCAACTCGTCGGCTTCGGCTTTCGTTACCACGCCTTCTTTTTCCAGTGTCTGCGCCCAGATTTCGCGGGGGCGCGGGTGCGCGTTAATCAGCGCGTAGAGGCGGGGCTGGGTAAACGCCGGTTCGTCGGTCTCGTTATGCCCCAATCGCCGGTAGCCGACAATATCAATCAGAAAGTCTTTGCCGAACTTCTGGTGATAGGCGCACGCCATTCGCGCCACGGCGACACACGCCGCAGGGTCGTCGCCATTCACGTGAACCACGGGAATCTCGAACCCTTTGGCAAGGTCGGACGAATACAGGGTGGAGCGCGAATCCTCAGTATCGGTAGTAAAAGCGACCTGATTGTTGGCGATAACATGAATCGTGCCGCCCACGCTATAGCCGCGAAGCCCGCCCATATTCAGCGTTTCGGCGACAATCCCTTGCCCCGGAAACGCGCCGTCGCCGTGGATGATGATTGCCAAACTCGCTTTGTTATCGCGCACGGGCGCACCGGTTCCCGTGCGCGTTTCCTGCGCGGCGCGGGCGCGTCCGACAACAACGGGGTTGACGAACTCAAGATGCGACGGGTTCGGCGCGAGGGTAATCGGCATCGTCTCGCCGCCTTCCCCGGCATAAGCGCGGGTGTAGCCCTTGTGGTATTTCACGTCGCCGTAGTAGCCGACCGCGCCGTTTGCCGGGCGTTCCTGCCCGGTTCCTGCGGCGGACGGCAAAAAATCGGCGAGTATCTTGGTGTACGGCTTGTTCAGCACGTGCGCCAGAACGTTTAATCGCCCCCGGTGCGCCATTCCCATCACGACTTCGCGGGTTCCCGAAAGCGCGGTGCAGGAGATAATCGTGTCAAGGAGCGGAACCATCGCGTCGCACCCTTCAATGCTAAAACGCTTTTCGCCCTGAAACGGCGGAACTTTGTCCAAAAACTGCTCGAAGCCGTCCACTTCCGACAGGCGCAAAAGTAAATCGCGCTTTTCCTTCGCTGAAAGCGGGATCAAGAAACGACCGGATTCCACGGCGTCGCGGAGCCATTCGCGCTCGGCGACGACTTGAATGTGGTCATCCTCGTAGCCGATGGAGCCGGAGTACACGGCGCGAAGTTTTTCCAGTGCCTCGGCGGCGTTTTTCGCGCCGTTGGCAAGATGTCCGCCAATCACCGACGCGGGCAGTGCCTCAAGGTCGGCGGTGGTCAAACCGTGCGTGGACAGTTCGAGTGCCGGGTCACCGGGCGGCGTGGTTCCTAATGGGTCAAGGCGGGCGTTTTTGTGTCCGAGTTCGCGCACCAATCGCGCCAGTCGGGCGGTCGCCACGACTTTGTTGACATCGAACGCGGGCGTCGCGGGCGTCACGAATGCCACCGAGGGGGTTTCCGACACCGCGGGGGATGCATCGGGAGCATAGCCCCCCCCGTCAAAAAAGGCGCGGGTGTCGGCGTCCACGCTTTGCGGGTCACTTAAAAAGCGTTCAAACAACTCAGCGACTAATCCGGCATTCACACCGGTGATGGCATTGCCACCGTGTAAAGAACTCATAAGATTTTCGGTTTCACGTGGTGCGCCAAACGCAAAAAGACGCCGACGCAACGAATAATAGTGGGAGAGAAAACCGATACCGGTTTTGCTTCGCCCTCGCATTGTACCGCATATCCCGCTATCGGTGCGACTTTTCGCGCTCTACTTCCCGTCGCGCCACCGGGCGAGAATCAGCGAAACATCGTCACGCATCGCCGCTTTTCCCCCGCCAAAGTTATGCACGGAGCGAACAAGCGCACCGGTAATATCCTCCAAAGGACGGCGCGACGATAGCGCGTGGTGCGTCAGCCGGGCGACGCCTTTGGTTCCGAGAAACGCGCCCGTCCATGCGTCGCGCACCTCCGTTAAGCCGTCGGTGGTCATTAAAAAGCAGTCGGTCGCGCTCATGGCGACGGTTTGCTTCTCATAGTCCTCATTGGGCAGGGTTCCTATCATTAAGCCGCCGACCTTGATTTCCTCTGTGCTGGTCGCGTTGGTTTCGGCGTCAAGGCGCAAGATCATCGGCGGTTCGGCTCCGGCAACCGCCACCGATAGTTGCTGTGTGTGCGAGTTGGCGATAGCGACCGAAAGCGGCACGAGCGGCGGATTTTGCCCGCGTTCCCCAGTGTACGTTTCCCACAACAGTTGATTGAGCAGACGAAGCGCGATTGCCGGGTCGCGGTACTGGCGCAAAAGCGTTCGCAGGGAAAACTTGAGTTCCGCCGTGCCAACCGCCGCACTCAAGCCCTTGCCCATCATGTCCCCCACGACTAATGCGACCTCGCGGTCGCTGACGGGGAATGCATCGCAAAAGTCGCCGCCGACCATCGCTTCGTCACTTGCCGGTTCGTAATGCAGGGCGACTTCGATAAACGGGTACTTCTTGCCACCGGGCAACGGCAGTAGCACCCGCTGAAGCGTTTCCGCAATCCGGCTTTGCTGGTGGAGCAGTGCCTCCTGCGCGTTTTCAAGTGCTTTGCGGTCGGTAATATCCGAGTGCGCCCCGGTGACGCGCCATGCGGTGTTGTCGTCGCGGCGCAGTGCGCTTGCCTGCGAACGAATCCATCGGAATCCCCCGGTGTTGTGCCGAATCCGAAACTCGATGTCGTAGTCTATCGTCTGCCCGACGATAAACGCCGCATACGCATCCGCCACGGAATCGCGGTCGTCCGGGTGAACCGACTCCAGCCAGTTTTCCGGCGAGTACAGCGCGTCTATATCGGGATTACCGGCGGGCTTTCCGAGCATCTGCCCCCAACGCGGCGACACAAACGCCGCCCCGGTCTCCAAATCCCAGTCCCAAACCGCTTCGCCGGTGGCGGTCAAAGCGCGGTCTAAGCGGTCCCGCTCTTCTCGAAGTCGAGTCTGGCTGGCGTTCGGCTCGCGCATCAACACTTGATACAGGCGCGACGCAGAACCCGGTGCGTCGTTGCTACGCAGGAACTCGCCGCGCACTTCGATGCGACGCGGCTCCACGGGCAGGAAAAAGTAGGGATGCGGATCGTTTTCGTTCGCGGCGAGCAAAGCGGTCAGTGTGCCGAGCAAAGGGGGTGTAACATCGGCATCTTTACCGCCCAGAAAGAATGTCGCCCTATCCGATAAATACGCGCAGTTCCACCGATTATTTTCCACATGAAACAACGCAAAACCGTAGCCTTCAGCGTAGTTGTTGCAAAAGGCGGCAATCTCGGCGACCACGGATGCGGGCAATGTGGCGAGTGGGTTCGGGCGTGGGGACATAATAAAGTCGGTTCGTTGCCGTATCGTTGCGAACGTGGCTTAACAGAGTATATACTACTTTCGTCTACAAAATACCTTTTTGATAAATCGGTGTACAAAAAACCGGAATAATCGGCTAAAATAAGCGTATAAAAAGTAGCGTAAATAACGCCCGCCCCCATGGGCTTCCCCTTTACTAACTGGAAAAAATATAACATGAGTTTTATTCCCCGCGTTGTGGAACAAGATGCTCGCGGCGAGCGTTCTTACGACATTTACTCCCGCCTACTGAAAGACCGCATTATTTTTCTCGGAACCCCGGTGAACGACCAGATAGCCAACCTGATTGTCGCCGAACTGCTTTTTTTGGAAAAGTCCGACCCCGACCGCGATATTGATTTGTATATCAACTCGCCCGGCGGCTCGGTCTCGGCGGGACTGGCGATTTACGACACGATGCAAACGATCAAGTGCGATGTGTCCACCATCTGCGTCGGCATGGCGGCTTCGATGGGGGCGTCGCTCCTCGCGGGGGGCGCGAAAGGCAAGCGGTACTCGCTTCCCCATTCGCGTATCATGATCCATCAAGGCTCGGCGGGCTTTCAAGGAACCGCGATTGACATTCAAATTCAAGCGGCAGAAATCTTGAAAATGAATCAGGAGATGATTCGCCTGCTCGCGGAGCATACCGGGCAAACCGAAGAGCGTGTCCGGGAGGACACCGACCGCGACTATTTTATGACGGCGCAGGAAGCGTTGGCATACGGCGTGATTGACGCAGTGATCGAACGCGACAAGCGGTAAAAAAACCGCCAAGACGCTAAGGACGCCAAGACCCGAAGAGGAAAAAGAAATCTTAAAAATCTTTTCCGGTCTTGGCGTCCTTAGCGTCGGCGAAAACTTCGTTTTGCCTGACTTGGCGGTTTCGACAAAGAGGGGTAATCTATGGCACGATGGGGATACGACCGCAACGATAGCCGTTGCGTTCTGTGTGGCAAGAACCGGGAGCAAGTGCGCAAACTGATTTTAGGTGTGCATGGCGGCGTTTGCCTTGACTGCGTTGACCTTTGCAATGACGTGGTGCGAACCGAGGAAAAGACCGGCGCGTGGCACGAGCAGTTCGCGCAAATCCCCCGCCCCCGCGATCTGCACCGCCTTTTGGACGGCTATGTCGTCGGGCAGGACGCCGCAAAGCGCGTCCTGTCGGTAGCGGTCTACAACCATTTCAAGCGGTTATATGCCCCGCCCGGCGAAACCGAACTGCAAAAATCGAATATCTTGCTGATAGGTCCGACCGGAAGCGGCAAAACCCTGCTCGCACAAACCCTTGCCCGTGTGCTGAATACACCGTTCGCTATCGCAGACGCGACCAGTCTGACCGAAGCCGGATACGTCGGCGAGGATGTCGAAAGTATTTTGCTTCGCCTCTTGCAAACCGCCGACACCGGCGAGTCGCTTTCCACAACGCTCCGTTCCGCCGAACGCGGCATCATCTACATTGACGAAATCGATAAAATCACGCGCAAAAGCGATTCGCAGTCGCTCACCCGCGACGTGTCCGGCGAAGGCGTTCAACAGGCGTTGCTAAAAATTATCGAGGGAACGATTGCCCATGTTCCCCCGCAAGGCGGGCGCAAGCACCCGCACGGCGAGACGATTGCGTTCAACACCGCGAACATTTTGTTTATCTGCGGCGGCGCGTTCGACGGGCTTTCCGACATCACCCGGCGGCGCATCGGTAAGCAGGGTATCGGGTTTCGCTCCCCCACCGCGACCGAAAACGCGGACGCGGACATTCACCCTACCCCCGCCGACCTGTGCCGGTTCGGTCTGATACCGGAGTTTGTCGGACGGCTTCCCGTTATCGCCCGCCTCGACACCCTTGACGAAGCGGCATTGGTGCGAATCCTGACCGAGCCGAAGAACGCACTCGTCAAGCAGTTCGTGAAATATCTGGAGATGGACGGTATCGCCCTGTCGTTTACCGAAGAAGCCCTACAAGTCATTGCGGCGGAAGCGTTGCGGCGCGGCGCGGGGGCGCGCGGGCTTCGCGCCCTTTTGGAGGAACTGCTTCAGAGCGTCATGTATGACGCGCCGAGCGAAAACTGGCAAACGTGCGTCGTCACCGCGCCGATGGTGCTTGCCCGCACCGCTACGGCTTCCCACGGCACAGACGCACCAACTTTGCGCCTTGCCGCCTAACGCCCGCTCGACGAAGACGGGGTTCGCACCGCGCTTTCCAAAGCCGCGAGTAGTGCTTCCGCTTTTTGCCGGTGTGCGTCCGCCCGTGCTTGCAAGGCGGCGCGTTCAGCGGGGTCGGTTTGCCCTAAAGCGAGCCGCATGGTTTGCAGATACGTTCGCATTTCGCTTCCCAATTCTGTAGCAGCGTCTTGAAGCGGAACGGGATATAGGGCGGGGCGCGTCGCAAACACCACGGCGGTGGCAATTCCTTCCATTTGCGTATCCATCGCACTCCATTCTTTCGCAGTCGGTGCGCTCGTCTCGGAAACCGGCATCGCCATCGTATCGCCGGACTTTCTTGGGGACAGCAACGACGGTGTGCGCGAGTTCGTTCCGGCAGCGACCGCCGACCACTTTGGGGCGAGCGTGCCGGAAGCGTCCACGGCGACGCGGCAATCTTCGAGCAAATCCGCGATTTTTTCGCGTTCCGCATCCAGCGCGAACAACGGCATTTTCGGCGCGGGCGCGGGAGGAGCCGGGGGCGCGAAGGTCAGCGTCGCCGGGCGCGGTGTCGGCAGGGCTTGCGTGGTTTGCGGCAACAGGGAGGGCGGAGCCACGCCGAACGGCGTATCGGGTCGCAGAGGGGCGGGGGCGGGGGCGGGGGAATCCACCTCGGCGTACTCTTGCCCGGTGATCGCTTTTGTCGCTGCTGAATTGTTGATGCCCGTGTAGGCGAGGCGGAAGCACAGCAATACCAGCGCGACAATCAGAACCGCACCCACGGTCAGCGCGACTTTGTTGTCGCCGTCCCCCGGTGATCGTCCGGCTTCGGTTCCCATCAAATCCGTCTGGTTCGCCCATGCGGCGGTTTGCTCGTCGCCGCGAACCGCGTCCCCATAGTCGCCGCTTTTTTCGCCCTGTATCATAAGTTTAGTATATCCGATTCGTGATGCTCGGTGTGCTTGCGAAAAGCGTGCCAACCTCGTGTTGCCCGCGTATTCCCCGCGCCAACGTCGCGGTATATTATCAACGGAGGTTTTCACTTATGCCCGCTACTCTTGCCCCGCCCGCCCCGACTCCAGCAGTGCAGACCCGCACCCGCAAACGCTGGACGATTTCCGAAGTTCACAAACTGATTGCGCTCGGCAAACTGCCCGAAACCGGCTACGAACTGATTGAAGGAGACTTGATTACTCAGATGCCCAAAA
>JACMIU010000409.1 GCA_014380985.1 Armatimonadota bacterium
CGGGCCCGCCATGACCGCCTCGATGCACGCCCTGATAGCGGCTCGGCTCGGACGCGCCGCGGATTCGGAAACGTATTTTCGGGTGTCGTACCGCCCGTTTGTGCGCGGGGCGTTTTTATTGTTTAGCGAAAAGCGAACGCTGGATAGGTGCGTTTTCACCACCGGGGCGGGCGGCATTTTGCAGTCGGTGATCTACGGCTTCGGCGGCGTGGACTACGACCAATGGGACAAGATTCCCACAACGAAACCGACGCTTCCACCAACGTGGAAATCGCTGACTTTGCGCGGGGTGCAGTACCGGGGCAAACGGTACACGATTACGACCACGCCCGAAAAGCGCACGGTGGTAGAGGAGTAGCGAGGCTACCGCGCCCCCCGCTCCGCGGCGATATTGCGGGTATGCTCGGCGAACGTTTTACCGAACACGTGCGAACCGTCCTGCCGCGCCACGTAAAACAAAAACGGGTGCGCTCCCGGTCGAAGCGCGGCGTCGAGCGACGGTTTGCCGGGGCAACAGATCGCGCCCATGGGTAGACCGACGTTTTTGTAGGTGTTGTACGGTGAATCGGTTTCTAAGTCTTTGAACAACAGCCGTGCCTTATGCTCCGGCAGAGCGTACTGCACCGTGGCGTCAATCTGGAGACGCATCCCGCGTTGCAGACGGTTGTATATGACCCCGGCGATTGTCGGGCGGTCGGGTTGCACCCGCGCCTCACGCTCCACCATCGCCGCCACAGTCACGATGTCGGACAGCGACCGACCGGAGCGGGCGATTTCGCCTTTATTCGGTTCGGCGAAAACGCGGTCGAAGTTGTCGAGCATCCGCTGGGCGATTTGCGTTTCCGTGTCGCCGAGCGGAAATCGGTACGTGTCGGGGAACAGGTAGCCTTCCAACTTCTTCGGCAGGGGAAAGTCGGCTTTCAACGTGTCGCCGCGTGTCGTGACCAGTTCTAAGAACTTCGTTTCGTCGCACAAGCCGTTTTTGGCGAGGCGTTTGGCGATTTGCGTCAGGCGAAACCCTTCGGGGAACGTGACGCGCACCGTGACCACGTCGCCCTTTTGCAACCGGGAAACAATCTGCGCGGGCGATTCGGTGGGCGAAAAGTCGTAGACGCCGGGGGCTATCGTCGCCCCCTTCGCGCCGAGGACAAACACTTTCGCCGAGCGAATCAAGCGTTTCGCTTCCAAATCCCGCGCCACGGTTTCGACACTCGCGCCGGTCGGCACGGCAACGCGCACCGGCTTCCCAACGCTTGCATTGGAAAAACTGCGTTTTTCCATTGGCGACCGCGCCCAGCGCAGGTACAGTTGCGACCCGCCCGCGCCGCCGACCAGTAGCACCGTTAGCACAATCGCCACGGTGAGCGCGACCGGGAAACGCTTCGCGGGCGGGTTCGTCGCTTGCTGTTCTGGTTCGATGGGGGGCGTCACGAAACGGCGTTCTCCGCTTCGCGCTTCTGGTTTGCCTGATGCCGCAGAAAGCCGGTCAGGATGCTCGCCGCCGCCATGCGGTCAATGCGTTCGCGGCGTTTGGCGCGAGAAACGTCGGCGTCTAACATGATTTCTTCGGCGTCTAAGGTCGTTCCCCACTCGTTGAACATCTCGACCGGGAGCGGGGTGCGCTTTTTCACCGCGCTGGCAAACTCGGTCGCCGCTTGCGCGGAAGCCCCGTGCGAACCGTCGGCGTGGAGCGGCAAGCCAATCACGAACGCTTGCGTTTTTTCCTTTTCGGCAAGGCGCAAAATCTCGCCGATGTCGTGACCGAGTGAGCGCGAACGCGTCACGGTCGCCACGGGGTAGGGGAGAATCGGGTCGCCAGAGTTTTCGGGCGCGTCGCCCGCCGCCAAGCCAATTCGTTTCGAGCCGTAATCAATCGCCATGTATCGCATTTTGGTAAACCGGTGTTATGATAGCACAGTTGCGGGTGTTTCGTTCGGGGATGTTCCATCCCCGTCCCCATACAACCGGCGCACAATCACCGGAACAAGGAGTAGTAGCCCCGCCGCGACGCCGCCGTCGTTGAACAGGAGCGCGACCGCCGCCCCGCAAAGGGCGGCAGGAAGCACGGAGCGGGTTTCGCCGGTCGCCGGTAGACGTTTCGTTAGCCCCCAACCGACCACGCCGATTGCCGCCGCTGCCAGCCATGTCCACGGCTTCAAAAGTAGCCCGGCGTTCAGGGCGAGTTTGCGGGTCGCAATCGCGGCAAGCGCGGCAAAACCGTTCGCGCTTTGCCCCGTCGCCACCGCCGCGCCGACGTGCGACCGTGCCGCGTTCGGCAAAAAGCGATCCAGTAACGCGAAACACAGTGTCACCGCGACGGCAAGCGCGAACGCTCCAGCGACGTGCCGCTTCCTTAACCTTTCCGCGTTCTTGGAAAAATGGAGAACAGAGAACGCGATGGTCGCTGCAAGGGTTCCGCCCGCGTCCGCGCCGAAGAACGGTAGCCCCGCCGCGCAAACCACGACAACGCCGACATACCACGGGGCGTTTATCGCTACCGCCGCGCCAACCAGCAAGCCGAGCCACTCGTTGCCGATGCCGTAGAAGCGGATGCCGGTCAGCGTGGACGCCGACAACAGCGACGCTTCCACGAACCGCGTGGGCAGGAGCAGATCGGCGCAGAGGAGCGCGACGAGCAAGCCAAACACGAGCGTCAGCGCGTCGGTACGGGGGAATCGCGCCGCCGCAAGCGTCGCCAACCCCGCGGTAGTTGCCGCGATTGCCGTTAGCGTCGCGCCGTACCAGAGCGCGGTTGGTGGCGCGAGAACGCCGACCGGCAGAAGCGCGGGCAACACGCTTGCCGCCGTTAGCAAGCCGAACCGCGCCAATTCTTTTGCCTTCGCCGAATCGCGCCCGCTTGCCCACAGCGCGAACAAACATGCCACCCCCGCGAACACGCCGTAGCTGCCCAGCACCGGCGTGGTCGCCCGCGCCGCCGCATTGTGTTGCCGGTCGAGTGCGGAAAGCGTTTGCCAAACGTTTCGGAACCGGAGAGCGTCGGAGCGAACCGGTTGCCCTACCGCGCCGGGTATCGCTTTGCCTCCGCGATTTTCGATAACGGTTGGCGCGATGTCTACGTTTGCGACAAGCCCCGGTGTGCGCGTTGTCGGCGAAACGAGAAGCGAGTCTCGGCGAATGTTGATCCGAAGCCAAGCGACAAACCCTAAACGCCGGTATGGTGCGCCATCCGCGATTTCCGATGTAGATGGCGACACCACGATAATTTCAGGAAAGCCAGTTCGATTTCGCGCCATCAAACGCCGTACCGTTTTGTCGCAGTCCGCTATAGAATCTGTGACCACAACCCGCACATCAGGCTTCGGGGTTCGACCTTCAGCCGATAACCGGGTGTCGGCAAGAACGAGCGAACCGGGCGCATCGGTACTTCGATGGTTTTCCCATACCACAGTTTTATCCGATAACGCCCGACCGAACGCGCCGACTTTCATTGCCCGATTCGCTACATTCGGTTGGAATTGGCTTAACGCTTTGAAGGAAACGTCGCCGGTTGCCGGAGCCGCCATGCGTTCGCTCGCCCCGACCGATAGATACGCCGCATTTTCGTTGTACTCCCCCCAAACTCCGTTGTGGAGAAGCGCGACGCCCCCCTGTTCGGCAAGTTCTCGTACTGCCGGAAGCCGACCGCCCGGATGCAGATCGTCCAGTGTTGCGCCGGAAACGAGGACAAGCACCGTTTTCGGTTTCTCGTAGGCGCGGGCGATGGGAAGGGAGAAGATGGGAAGGGAGAAGATGAGGGCGAGGAGGCAAAACAACATCCACCGGAACGCTTCAGCGTCCGCAACACATGGCTACGCGCCAATCGCCCCCACCAGAACCGCCGCCGCCGCCAGCGCGTCGCCGATTTTGCTGGCGTCCTTGCC
>JACMIU010000410.1 GCA_014380985.1 Armatimonadota bacterium
CCAAGAACTGCTCATACGTGACGTAAGCGGGCGTAGGTGCGGGAGCGTCGCTATTGCCACCACGACCCGTGTCCGCACCTTTCGCCCAGATTGCCGCTTCCATGATGATTCTGCTCCCTTCGTGCCTATCCCACTTGTTTTGTTTCCAGTTCCTCCCAGCGCGTGTAGAGCCGCGTGATTTCCGCTTTCGCTTCCTCTAAAGCGTCCCACATCTCGCGCAGTTTCGCGGCATCGGACGACACCGCCGGGGTCGCCAGCAGGGTTTCAATCTCCGCCGCCTTCGCATCGGCTTGCTCGATTTTGCCCTCTATCTTTTCCAGTTCGCGCCGCTCCGCTTGCGACAGGTTGCGTGATGACGCGGCAGGCGACGATGGCATTGCGGTTGCCTTCGGCTTCGCACTTGCCGACTCCTTCGGTTTGGCGCGTTCGCGTGTCCACGTCTCCCACTGCGCGACGCCACTAAAGAACTGCGCCCCGCCCTCGCCGTTCAGCGCAAGGATTTGCGTGGAAACCGAATCGAGCAGAAAACGGTCGTGTGTCACCAGCACCAGCACTCCGGGGAAGCCCATCAGCGTATCTTCCAACACTTCCAGTGTAGGGATGTCGAGGTCGTTGGTCGGTTCGTCGAGTATAAGCACATCGGCGGGTTGCAACATCAACTGCGCGATCAGTACCCGCGACTGCTCGCCGCCCGAAAGGAACTTGAGCGGCGTGTTGAGTTGGTCTTTATCGAAGCCGAACCGCTTCGCCCAACCGTTGACATGAATCGGCTCACCCCGATACTCCACAATATCGCTGTTCGGCGAGAGCGAATCCTTGAGCGATGCGTTCAAATCCAGCGCGTTGCGCGACTGCTCGAACCAGACGATTCGCAGATCGCCCGCCGCCTTCACCGTTCCCGCGTCCGGCTCCAACTGCCCGGTCAGGACGCGGAGCAAGGTAGTTTTGCCGGAACCGTTCGTGCCGAGCAAGCCAAGGCGCGATTTCGGTGTCAGCATCACGTCTAAGCCCTCGAACAGGGTACGTCCACCGAGCGATTTACTCACGCCTTTCGCGGCGATTAGTTCTTTCGTTTGCCGCCCCGACGCCGTGAACGACACTGACGCGACAAACGCGCCCGCTTTTTCGCGCTGGTTGACTTCGGCGAGATCGGCGATTTTCTCGTGCGCATCCTCGATTCGCCCCTTGGCTTTCGTGGTACGCGCCTTCGCGCCACGCCGTAGCCATTCGATTTCGCGCTTCACCTGCGACGACAGCGCGGTTTGAAGGTTGGTCTGCTCCGCCCGTGCCTCCTCGCGCCGCTCCAAAAACGACCCGTACCCGCCCTGCACCGACAGATAGCCTTCCTTGTAGACCGGCGATAGTTCCAGAACGCGGGTGGAAATGTTTTCAAGGAAAGCGCGGTCGTGCGTAATGCAGGCGACGGCGAACGTTTGCGGCGTTTGCGTGAGGAACGATTCGAGCCAGATAACGCCCTCAAGGTCTAAGTGGTTCGTCGGTTCATCAAGGAGAAGCAGCTCCGGCTCGCGCACGGCGGCGCGGGCGAGCGAAAGCCGTTTGCGCCAGCCGCCCGAAAGTGCCGCCGCCTCTTTGTGCCAATCGTCCTCGACGAAGCCGAACGATTCCAAAACGCGCCCCAGATGCCGGTCGCGTTCGTCGGTGTCGGTAGCAATCGCCATGCCTTTCAGCGCGTCTTGAAGCACGGTTAGCACGGTCGCGCCGGGCTTGAACACCTCCGACTGCGGCACATACGCCACCGATAGGTTGCGCCGTGCCGACACGGTTCCAGAATCGGCGGTTTCCATTCCGGCGAAGATTTGCAGAAGCGTGGATTTACCCGCGCCGTTAGGTCCGATAATGCCGAGGCGTTCGTTCTCTTCAATGCCGAGCGAGATGCCCGAAAAGAGTTTGCGTGTGCCGTAGGCTTTGGAAAGGTTTTGACAGGAAATAAGGGTAGCCATAGAAAATTACGGCTTCAGTATACCGCGAGTAGGGGGAGGGCGGGGCGTGTTGGCAGGACGCGAGGAAAGAGTAAATCATTGAAACCGTAACGGAATAAAAGTATGAACCGTAATAACGCGAAACAGGGAACATTTTCTATCTCTGTGGCTGTATCACGGCTTACAGCAAACAGAATTGGTAGCAAGAATGCCAGATAACGGAATCATCATGAGACAAGGAGAAGAGAAATGTCAAAATCTTCAGATGTGGTCACGGAGGATAGTCAGTCGCAACCAGTATCGGAAACACAACCGTGTGCTTGCCGCCCACCCCCCCCCGATATTTTTGAAGTCGTAGAGACCATCCAGCGAACTAAGGCGAGAACGCACGATCATCGCACTTCGCGGGAACAAAATCGTGAGAGCGATTTGCTACAAGCGCGTCAAATGGCACACTCCGCCGCGATTCGGGCGGGTGTGTCTTCTTCGGACGCGGACGATATATCTTCCTGCTTTGTTCTATTCTGTCTGCGCCGCTTGGCGGAACCGGACGCTTCCGACGATGCCGTCGCCGCCGTGCGAAACACCGACCCGCGTTACCTCCTACCTTTGTTTCTGCGTTGTCAAGTCAGCCGGGTTCGCTTTCGCGCCCGGCGTGAGACCACCGCCCTAAACGCAGATGAAAACTTCGCCGAGGGGCAGTGTTCCCCCACGCAAACGCAAACGGAGCGGATTATCGAGCAGTGTGCGTTTTGGGATGATATAGACGCGGCGGTGTCGCGGCTTCCCATCCTGCAACGTTCGGTGCTGATCGGCTATGTGGTAAATCACGAAACGGTGGCGGGCATCGGGGCAAGGCACAATGTTACCGAATCCGCTATTAGCAAAGCGTTGTATCGCGCCCGTTGTGCCTTGAAAAGGTCGCTTTGCGACTGGCAGGAAAAATAACAAAAAACTTTCGGGTTTCTTGTCCTGTTTTCGCGGTTGACGGAACTTAGTTAGTAGGAAAGTGCTTCGTGGGAGAAACCGCCAATGAACCGCAACAATCTGTCCTCCGTAGTTTTAGCCACTGTTTGCGTCGGGGCTGGCGTTGCGGCGACATGGGTAGCAAAAGGGTTGATTTTCCGTGCGAAAGATGCGCCCGTTGGTGTCTATCCAAGCACGGTACGATTCGATAATCTTGTTGAGGGCGCGGTTGGCGAACAAACCGTTTATATTCAAAA
>JACMIU010000040.1 GCA_014380985.1 Armatimonadota bacterium
GTGACGGCACGGTTCCCGTGATCGGGGCGACCTGCCCCGGTGACGTTCCCCAAGAAACGTGCGGAACGATTTCGTCCGCGTGAAGCACAATCTCGGTGTCGAACATCGCGCCGTCGTCGGTGCGAAGCGTTTGCCAGTGAGCGACCGCCGCGTCCCATTTCTCGCCCTGTGGTACGTTCGCCCGCCCCGCGAGATACTCCCACGTCTTTTCGTCCGGCGCGATCATTCCGGCACGCGCCCCGGCTTCGATACTCATGTTGCAAACCGTCATGCGCCCTTCCATCGAAAGCGCACGAATCGCCTCACCCGCATATTCGACCACGTAGCCAGTCGCGCCGTCGGTGCCGATTTTGCCGATAATAGCGAGGATAATATCCTTCGCCGACGCGCCGGGGGACAGTACGCCGTCCACCGTGATTCGCATGGTTTGCGGCACGTCCTGCGGCAAACACTGCGTCGCCAGCACGTGCTCGACCTCCGACGTGCCGATGCCGAACGCTAAGGCTCCGAAAGCCCCGTGCGTCGAGGTGTGCGAATCGCCGCAAACAATCGTCATACCCGGTTGCGTTAGCCCCAGTTCGGGTCCGATAACATGAACGATGCCCTGCTTCGGCGAATGAATATCGTAGAGGGTAACACCGAACTCGCGGCAGTTTTGCGTCAGCGTGTCCATCTGGAGGCGCGAAACATCGTCGGCGATAGGCAACAGGCGCGAGGTAGTCGGGACATTGTGATCCATCGTCGCCACGGTGCGTTCGGGTCGGCGGACGGTGCGCCCGGTCAGACGCAAGCCCTCGAACGCTTGCGGCGACGTGACTTCGTGGACAAGGTGCAGATCAATGTAGAGCAGGGCGGGGCGTCCGGCTTCGGCGCGGACAACGTGTGCGTCCCATATCTTTTGAAACAAGGTTTGCGGCATAAAAATCTTTCGTTTACCCGCGCCGCGGAAAAGCACGGCGCGAACAGTTTAATATCTGAATTATACCGTTCGCGCCTTGCCTACGTCCAACGAATAGTTTTAATCGAAACGATAGGTCGCATCTATCGTTTTACGGGAAAACCGCAAGTTGAAGCGGCGTTCGCGGTTCGCGTCCCGGCATCTCCGCCCACGGGAACGCCGCGAGCAATTTGTCTGCTTCAACTGTTTTGCCCTCGGCTTGGAGCAGATAGACCAGTCGCAAACGCGCTTCGGTGTCCTTCGGGTTTTTCGTCAACCGTTTTTGCGCCGCGTCCCGCACCACGCCCGTGCCGCCCTGCGCCTTGAGAAGCGCACCGAACCGCTCGCCGAACCAGCGGTTCTTAATATCAATGGTCGTGATTTTATTGCCGAACTTTTTGTAGTCGCCGTGGCAACCCTGACACACTGGCGATTCCCAACCCGACGCGAAATCCACTAACTTTGCGACGTAGATTCGCTCGCGGTCGGGATGCCCGGTGAGTTGCTCAAGGCGCGCGTAGAGTTCGAGATAGCGGCGGCGCGGCACTTCGCTGAGCGTCTGCGGACTTTGCACCCGCTCCAACAAGGCGCGGCACTCGTCGTAGTCGCCGGATTTCAGGAAGCGCATCGCCGTCAGCAGGAGCAAATCCACGGCGAGTTTCGCATGGTCGTCGTCGGCGTTGAGTTCGTCCAGCCACTTGCGGTCGCCGGTACGAAGCGCGGCGAGTATTGCGTACCGGTGTCGCCGCGCCTCTTCATCGGGGTCAAGGGTTTTCGGGTCGAGCGACTTCAAAATCGTTGCGGCTTCTTTGTCGCGTCCGGCGCGCTGCAAGCCGAACGCTTCGCGCAGTTTGACGCGGGCGGGGGATACGGGCTTACCGGCGGGGGGAACGGGTTCCGGCGACTCGATAGGTTCGGGCGACCCTACCGGCTCAGGGGGCGCGGTTGGTTCCTGCCGCGCCGGGGAGGGAAGCGCAGTGACACCGGCAAGTACGCCGACAAGTGCAAGTGCGGCAACGGAAGAAAGTAGGAAAGATTTAGTCATTGGTATAGACCATTTTACCCCACTTCTTCCCCCGTGCAAACGATACAATACGGCGTGACGCTTCCCGACCTGCCTGAACCCGCCGTGTATTTTCCGCTTCATAAAGCCCGATACACGGTGACACCGAGCCTTTCGCTGATAACTATTTCGTTCGGCAACGGTGCGACGGATGCCCGACTGTTCCAAATTGATCGTGATTTTCCCCGCTTCCGGGAAAACAAAATCGCCGCCCGGCAAGAACGTTTAACGAAGTATGCCCTCACCGATTGGCGTTTCGACGCGCTTGCGCCTGACGTATGCCGGTTAATCGCTGTGCGGCTTGCGGTGGAATACCCGGCGTATTTCGCGCTGGAAATGCTGACCGGGGGCGCAGGCGTCCTGACTTGCCACCTGACCGGGGAGCGACTTTCTTTCGACCGCGAAATGTGGTTGCTATCCGTGGAGGGCGCGAACGCCCCGCCCTACGAAAACACGTTCGACGCGCTAATTTCGCAGACGCCCGAAGATATGGCGGTGGTGTCGCTTCCCGAAGGCGAACCGGACGCCATTGCCGCGCTTCACGTTTGTTCGCCGAGCCACTGGTCGCCGGAATCGGTAATTGGGCAGCCGTTCACCGCGATTCACGCGCCTGTGCCGGGAATGGGTAAAATCAGCGCGGCGTCCGCGTCGCTGTTGGAAGCGATTCGCACCCTTCCGCCGGTGGTTCGCTTCAACTGGGGCATTGAGTTTGCCGACCGGCTGAACCTGCACCCCGAACCACCCCCCGGCACGAACGCTGACCGGCGCATTCTGGATGCCGCCGCGCCTTGCCCGCTGTTTCTGCGAGTCGAACGGCAGGTGCTGTGGGGCATGGAAACCGCTCGCGCCCTGCTGTTCGCCATTCGGGTTTACACGCGCCCCGTGACCGAACTGTCGCCGAGAGAACGCGACGACCTGCGCGAGGCGTTGCTGACGATGCCGGAGGCAAGCCGATTGTACAAAGGCTTGCCCCCGGAGACGTTCGCGGCAGTGATGGATTATTTGTCCGGTGGAGCCACGGGTTGAACGAACGGCAACACGACTTGAACCTCTTTTCTGAAAGACGGCAATTGTAACCTTGTGGTTGCCTTACGTGGACGGAAGCGCTTATACGGTTAACCCTTTGAACGCTATTTTCTCATGTCAAACAAGCTGCGGGTCGGTGTAATTGGAGCGGGCTCAATCGCGCGACTGGGGCATATTCCCGGCCTGCGCAAGGTCCCGGGAGTCGAGGTCCCGATGTTGTGCGACACCAATCGCGAGCGGGCTGAAGCGCTGGCAGCGGAGTTGAAAA
>JACMIU010000411.1 GCA_014380985.1 Armatimonadota bacterium
GGATGGATGGACGATCTTGTTGTAACGCCGCTATAAACGGCTTTCACTTCCCACACTTTGAGTTTTTTCGTCGTGACAGCATATTGCGGGACGAGAATATGAGATAAACGTGGTATAGTCAGAGTAAGTTACGTAAAGCCGTGAATCCTTGATTCGTAAACAGCAGGTCAGCGGTTCGAATCCGCTCATCGGCTTCCAAACGTTCTTATCAGTAACCGACGCTCGCTGCTACTATTGACATCTTCGTCTTTAATGAAGGGAGCGAATAAGTCAGATGGACACAGCCTCTCCATTTTATCCACTTTGTGCTACTTGATAAACGAATCTTGACGTTTTCTTCCTGCGTCGGGGTAGGGTAAGCGGGAGCAGAGTTCGGGAAGAAGTTCAACCGTCATTATTAGCAGGCGTTTTTCGGAAAACGGATCACAAGTCGTACTCGCGGAGACGGGGGCGGATGCCCGCGAACGTTAGTCCGCCGATAATCAGTACGGCAACCGGAAGCGCGATGTCGTAGCCGTGGACAGTGCCGAAACCCGCGTCCACGGCGGCATCAAACGCCTTTTGATTGATGCCGATGGTTTTTTCCAATCCCGCGTCGTACTGCGCGTAGGCGAAGTTCGAGTCGCCGGGAGCCATGCTGATGCAGAAGCGCACGGCTTCGGCATGGTTGCCGCTGTTTTCCAAAGCGCGGATTTTCTCGTCGGCGGCGTAGTAAACGCCCCATGCCTTGACCGTTTCCTGCGCGGCGTCACGTTCGCCGGGGAACGTGATGTTGGCGAGTTCCTGCGCCAAAAAACCGGTCGTGCCGGACGGCAACGCGGCGGGGTTCGCGGTCGCCTCAGACACCCCGGCGTAGGTCTGCGCGGTGGGCAGTTTCAGAAGCAACGCCGTTTTGCTCATAAACGACGCTTCTAATTGCGGGCGTCGGTCGCGGTCGTAGAGCCAGCGGCTTTCGTCCGAGTTCGCGTCGTAAGCGGTTGCCCGCGCCTGCCACAGCGCGGATAGCGAAACAAACGCATCGTCGCGGGCAATGCGCACCTGCTCCCGCGCAACCACGAACGCCCGCAACAAAAGCGCGAGCAGTAGCGCGGAAACCACCGTCGCCGCGAGCAAGGGAAGGTTCAATACACGGTTCGTGCGGCGAAACAAAAACAGTTGCGTCGCCGTTAGAACCGTTAGCAAAAGAATGCCGGTGAGCAATGTCATCACCATCGTCAGCGTGGACGCGGTAGTGAGGGCGGCTTCTTTGCGGCGCAGGGCGTCGGTGTTCGCCTTCGCCAGCAGGTCAGACGCCGGATACAGCGCGGTTTGCAGTTGCGCCAGTGCGTCGCGGTAGGTGACGGTCGCGCCGCGTTCGTCGCCGCGCTGGTGAAGCGTTCGCGCCTTGATGGCGAGCCGTTCATACGACGACAGCGCGTTCGTCAAATCGGTAATCGGCTTGCGTTCCAATTCGCCATAGGTGATATTTTCCGCCGCCCGAACAAGGCTTTCGGTAATTTCCTGCCGCCGCGTGACGTAGCCCTTGATAGACGCCGGGCTTTTGCCGGGGGCGACAATCAGTTCATTGACCACGTTTGCATCTAAATCGGCGAGACTGACCTTAAGCCTTTGCGCGGCGAGAATGCTCGGCACGGCGTCGCGCCCGATACTTTGCACCCGCTCCCGCGTCGCCCGAATCCCGGCGAGCGACGCGAGGAAAAACAGGGCGGCGGCAAGCAGAATCGCCCCGATGGCGGTTTGCAAAAGTTGCGGCGTGGCGAGGCGTTCGGCAGGCGGGAAAGCGGGAGAGCGAACGCTCATGGATTGCCTCCCGATAAGCGAAGCGTGAGGCGCGTCCAGCAACCCACGGTGATACTGTCGCCGGGCGTGAGCGGCACACGCACCCCCGGCGCGATTTCGACACCGCCGACCTGCGTTCCGTTCGTAGAGCCGACATCCAATACCGTCAGCGAGCCGTCCGCCTCGCGGTACAACAGGGCGTGCCGCGACGACACGCCCGAATCACCGGACAGGTCAATCTCCGGGTAAATGGCGCGTCGTTCACTGCGCCGCCCGATAAGATTTTCGGGAAAATCAAGCGGAAAAACGCGCTCCGGGGCGTCAACGGGAAGCGGGTTCGCCGGGTCGGGGTCGGCGTACAGCGACGGATCCACCGTGACCACGGCTTCCCAGCGGCGCGTAGCATCGGGTAGCGCAGCGACGGGGGCGGGGGAAACCGGGGGCGGCACGGTTGCCGCAACCGGCGCGGCGGGCGCGACCGGGACGGGTGAC
>JACMIU010000412.1 GCA_014380985.1 Armatimonadota bacterium
GTCAATTACGTGCGCGACGTTGCCCTGCGCGTCCTTGAACTCGGCTTCCGACATTTCCAGCCACAGGTCGTTGCCTTCGCGAGTGCGCTCACCAACACCGGCAAACACCGACACGCCGGAGTGCTGTACCGCAATGTTGCGGATCAGTTCCTGCATCGTCACGGTTTTGCCTACGCCCGCCCCGCCGAACAAACCGATTTTGCCGCCTTTGAGGTACGGGCAAAGCAGGTCAACCACTTTGATACCGGTTTCCAGCACTTCGGCTTTCGTCGCCAAGTTCTCAAAGCTCGGCGCGGCACGGTGAATCGGATAAAACTTGTCGGCGTTCACCGGACCCGCTTCGTCAATCGGCTTGCCCAGCAAATTGAACACGCGCCCTAAGGTCGCGTTACCTACGGGTACGGTAATCGCCGCGCCGGTGTCAATCGCTTCGTCGCCGCGCACCAGTCCGTCGGTCGAACTCATCGCCACGCCACGCACCACGTCGTTGCCCAGATGTTGCGCCACTTCGATAATCAGTTCGTCGGTCGCGCCGCCGCCTTCGACCTGTCGCCGGGGAAGGCGCACGGCGTTATAAATTGCCGGAAGTTCGCCGGGAGCAAACTCGCAGTCCACCACGGGACCCTGCACTTGTACGATTTTTCCTGTCGCCATAATAAATGTCTTCTTTGCCCGCCCTGCCGCGAAGTCGAAGCGACGCACGGGACTTTTGAAAAAATGATTCGGGGACGGCGAAAAGCGCACCCCGCGACTTCGTGAAAACTATCACAGTGTACCGCGCCAAGTCTACCGGCGTCAACCGTGGTTGACGGAAAGACCTTCGTACCCTATAATTCAAGATGTGAAACAATCCCTCAAACTCGTCATACTGTTGCTCAGTGTCGGAGCGGCAATCGCCATGTACCGCGTATTTATGACTTCCGCCGAAGACGAAGGAAAGGATATTCGCCCGGCGTCGAAAATCGTAGTGACAGCGCAAACCGCGCCCCAAACTCCCTTTCAGACCGCCGCCAAAACCGTGATTGATCCCGATTCCGGCAAATGGTCGCTCCGCAGTCAATCGCCCGCCGAAGCCACCATCGAAGAAGTCCTTGCGCCCGACCTGCCCGGCGACAACAAACACGCCGTTCGTCTCGACGTTTCCCAAGTAGACCCCGAAAAGTTCTGGGCGGTGCAAATCCTGAAGCCGGTTCCACAACCCATATCCGCCAAGCGCGATCTGTTCGTGCGATTCTGGGGGCGTTCCCCGACCAAAACCTCGGTTTGGGTCGTCTTTGAGGAGGGAGAAGCACCCCGCGCCCCCGAACTGCAAAAGAAAATCCTGCTTTCCCCGGAGTGGAGACAGTACGAAATACCGTTTCGCACCGTGCGTGACCACACCGACATCCCCGCCAATTTCTGTATCAAAGCCGGAATCGAACCCGGCGTCACCGAAGTCGCCGGTATCTATGTGGACGAAGTGACCGAGTAAGCGACCCGGTAGATACCCATGAATCTGTCTCAGCGAATACAAACCGCGCTCCGCGAAGACGGCAATATCGTCGCCCTCGCCGGATCCGCCGCGCTCTCGCTCGCCCTGCTCAATCCCATTCCGTTACTGATTGGCATGGTCGCCGAAACCGTCTACCTGCTCTACGTACCCGACTCCCGGTGGTACGCCAACCGTCTTTCCGCCCGCTACGACAACGAAGTGAAAAATCGCCGCGCCGGGCTGCGCGACGAAACCGCCGCCTTCGTGCCGCCCGAAACCCTGCAAGCGTGGCTCGCGCAGGAAACCCTGCGGCAAAGCATCGGCGAACGCGCCCGCGATGTTCCCGAATGGCAGATATTCCTGCGACGACTCGACTATCTGCTCGAACTACAAATCAAAACCGCCGGAGTCGCCGCCCGCGTTCATGCCAAAATCCGGCAGTATGCGTGGGCGAACGCCGAGGACGCCGATCCGGTTTCCGCCGGTACGACACGTATCGCCTACTATGAGTCCACTGTCACCGCGCTCCAAAACGTTGCCAGCAACGCTTCCGGCGACCCGTCGAAAGCCGGAATACAGGGAAATATCAAGCACGTCGAGGAACAAAAGACCAATACACAAAAAGAACTGTTTCAGGTGATCGCCGCGCAACATTTAACGGATTCCACCAAACAGTCCATGATAGAAACCCTGCGCTTCCTGAAAACGGTACGCGACGCAAAAGAAGAGCATTACCAATCGTGGTGGGGGGAAGACGCCCTACGGATCACCAAAAGCGTCGAAACGAACCTGCATCGCCTCGACGACTGGATGAAGCAAACCAGAGCGTAGAAGGAACCGCGACGAGGGCAACAAAAAAGCGACTGCCTTTCACGCTTGAAGAAAGCGGAAACAGTCGCCGAAACCAGAAGTCGTCCGCTTGGATCAAACTCGGCGGAAACATCAGTTTCGCCCTATCCACCGCGACTATAAATACAGTATACCGCGTTTCCGTAGCCTTCCGCCATTCTCACAGATTCAACAGTACGGAGCGAAATCCGAAAACGCAGAATCAAACCGGCGCGAGTAAGGCATGGAACACCGATTGACACGGCAAAACTGCCGTTAAAACCATCCATACGTCTTGAAAACGTCTCGTAAAAACAAGCCACCGCTAACGCGATGAGTACGGACGCCGCGTAAACCGGGCGAGTTCGCGCCCCAGTTCGTCGGCATCCTCCTGATCCATCAAACCCAGTTGCTCCGTCTCGCCGTTCTCGCGTTCGGCGAACAGCACAAACACAATCGCCCGCCCGCGCTTTTCCCGCTTCACTGAAAAGCGCGTCAGTTCGTTCAGGTCGGCGACCTTCTTCCAGCCGTCCGCAAGAAGCGCGTTGCGCCGCTTGTCCAGCACCCAGAGCCGTCGAAACCAGATAGCAAAACAGCCGTAGCAGAATGCCCCGATCAGCAGCGCGAGGCCGCCCTGCATAATCTCCCCGCGGTAGCCCGGTTGCACGGCAAGGCGAATCATCGCAAGGAGTAACCCCGCGCCCCCCACAAACCACGGAATGAAAAGCAACGTTCGCAGACGCTTTTCTTCCGTGGGCCAACGTATAGTCAATCTTTCATCACGAACCACGGCTTCATGCCAAGTTAATCGCACCAACGACATCTTCCCTTCTACGACAAACGGTCAGACACTCCGTCGTTGGAGCATTTTTTTACTTGATATTCGCGCCCTGATCTACCAGAGCGCGGTACGCTCCCTCCGCCACGCCGCCCCCATTGTCGAGCGTCGAGCCGGAGCGTGTTTTCCAAATCGTTTGTCCGTCCGGCGTCGCCACCAGCGCGAACAAATACAAAAACCTGTCCGACGAAATCGCGTGCGCCGCAACCGGCGCGGAGCAACCTCCGCCGAGCAAATCCAAAAAACGCCGTTCGCACGACACTTCGCGCCGCGTCACCGCGTTGTCGCACGATTCCGAAACAAGGGCAATCATTTCCGCGTCGTCGTTTCGGCACTGCACCGCGACGCAGCCCTGCCCGACCTGCGGTAGGCAAACTTCCGGCTCGATAATCTCCGTCACCACGCCCGCCTTGCCAAGCCGCGACAACCCCGCCAGCGCGAGAACCAGTGCGTCCGCTTCCCCGGCGGCGAGTTTCGCAAGGCGCGTGTCTACATTGCCGCGAATCGGCACAAAACGCAAATCGGGGCGCACCGCTAAAAGTTGCGCTTGTCGCCGCGCCGCCCCGGTCGCCACCGTCGCGCCTTCCGGCAACTCGGCGAGCGTCCCGAAACGGGGCGAAACAAGGGCGTCCCGCGGGTCGGCGCGCTCGCAAAACGCCGCCAGCATCAAGCCCGGCGCGTCGCGGGGCGGCAAATCCTTTGCGCTATGCACCGCGATTTCCACCTGCCCCGCCGACAACGCCGCTTCAATCTCGGTAACAAAAA
Source organism: Armatimonadota bacterium (assembly GCA_014380985.1). Taxonomy (GTDB): domain Bacteria; phylum Armatimonadota; class Armatimonadia; order Armatimonadales; family Armatimonadaceae; genus JACMIU01. The sequence goes on from JACMIU010000412.1 coordinate 3,903, forward strand.
CGCCCGTTCCGGCAACCTCCGCCAGCGGCACATCCTGCCGCAAATCGCCCGCCGTTTTAATCACCACGATTTCGGTTTCAATATGGGGGAAACGCTCCACAATTCGCTCGGAAACAAACCGTGCCTGCCACAAAGCGAGCGCGGAGCCACGAGTACCGATACGAAGGCGCGGAGAAGACATATCGCTATTCTATCGCGCCCGCACCGCCTAAAGCACGAAAGGCGATGCAAACAGTGTGCCACGGTAAATGTTTTTTCAAACCGTTGTATGCAAATAAAGTTGCCGCCTGTGAGAAAGTTCACAGGCGGCGGGGATGTACAATCCTCCTGTTCGCAAGTGTGCGAACAGGAGGATTGTACATCCCCGCCCCACCTACCGCTTCGGTCGCCCCTGATACCGCTCATACAACGCCTTTTGTCGTGTTTCGAGGCTCACCGGTTCGCCCCGGATA
>JACMIU010000413.1 GCA_014380985.1 Armatimonadota bacterium
AAGGTGGCTTCCGTCGGGTTCGCCACACGGGCAGTCAGCAACGATTGCGAGGGGCGATACGACGGCGTGAACTCCTGAATGCCCCGTGCCGCACAGGCTACACCGATGAAAATAAATACCGGCAATAGCACCGGTAAAAATGACGATTTCGTAGCGACCCGATAACCCTGTTTCGTGGTTTCCATGACATCTCCTGACCTTTCCTGCGAAAATCAACACTTTCGTTTCGCAGAATGCGCTTGCTTCCTTGAACAATGCGTCTTACACTAATAAGGACGTTTGACATCGGGGTTTGGTTACAGCAGGAATGGATTATTTTTTGGCGGTTGGGGAAATGCTACCGTTAGTGGGCGTGAACACAAAATTACGGATGATTATCTCGACCGGCTTATTATCCGTTGGCGCGTTGCCCTCGAAGAGCCAAAGGTTAATATGGATGGCGAGCGGCTTTTGCGGCACAAATCTTGCCTCGGTCGGCGCGAACGTCCACTGCGCGAGCGTTTTGTTTCGCACCGACGTCGCCAATGCCACCGATTTTGCCGATCGCGTGAAACGGTGCGCTGCCACCACATCGCTTGGCATCCCCGCGAGCGAATACTCAAACGTGTGCGAATCGTTTGTGCCGCGCTTTCCCGTCGCCGGATAAATGGTGAAGTTGCCGTTGGGATAGGCGGCGTTGCCCCACCGGGCAAACTCAATATCTATCTCGTTGGTTAACATCGGGACTTCGCCGAAGACCGGGTAATCAAATAATCCGAGTACCACGTTACGATCCAGTTGGTCAATACGCCCGGCAGTTTCAAAGACGTATTCACCCATCCCAAACTTCTGTTTTGTGTTTAGTTCGGCACAGTGCCATTCGTTTTTTTTCGCGCCATTGCCCCGCGTAATTCGCAGGTGCAAGTAGCCGTTTTTGTCCACCCAAACGTTCTTCGGGTTCCAGTAGTTCGGACCCGGACCGCTTTTGCCCTGTTCGCGTATCTCCCAGTCGTAGCCGGAGAAGCGGATTGTGTTCTTGTCGCCGCCAACGTCTTGTGCCAATACGGTTGTCGTCGTCGCCAGCAACAATGCGAGCAGTAATATTTTCGTCATGTTTATCATGTTTATCATTATGAAGGGAGGCCGCGATTGCTCACGGCTCCCCTCGTTTCCCTTCACTTCAGGTTGAGTTTCTTCATCGCTTCCGCTTGTTTTTTCGCGTCGGCTTCCCGTCCTTTGGTTTGCTCATTGGCTAATGCCTGAATCCGCGCATCCATCGGCGACGCCACCGGAGCCGGAGAACCGCTAATCGTTGCGTCTGCCGCGCCTTCGCCGCTTTGGTTGCAACCGGTGACGGCGATCAACAAAAGCGCGACAAAGGCACAGAGAGTACCGCGAACATTTTTAGTCTGTTGCATCGTTTTCTTCCTGCCCAATCTTAGTAAGGGTTTTCGTTGAGAATGGTCTCGTAAACGCCTTTGATGTAGATGTTCTTGACCCAGCTTAGTTGCCCGCGGGGAACTGCCTTGACGTGACCATCAATAAAGAGCGTGTTGCACGTTTTGGCGTGGCGGAAACGCGGCATATTCGCCGGGCTTGCTCCATATGTTGCCCACGCGGCATTGCTACCGGCGTCTACGTCATATTGAAGTTCCAGATGTTGTTCCGGTAATGTTGGCTCCCCGTTCGTCCATCCCAAGTAGCCCGCCCAGTACCACTGCGCCGGGTCAAACAACGGTTGCGCATAACTAACGCCCGTCGGGGTAACATATGCTTCGCCCTTCTCCAGAATCATCACTTTTTCCGAAGGGCTGTCTATGTTGGCGAGACCCACGGTGACAATCGAATAGTTGGCTTGAGTGTTGTACTGATAGGTTCCAAAGCCATTGCGGGCAAGGCTCCAGTTTATGCCGTACTCAGCGGTTTGCTCGGAAGGGAACGAAGGGCAGTGCCATACGCCGCCCAAACCGTAGCGATACGTTGTGCCGTTGACCACATTCGAGGCGTCACCGTTTTTCACATACGGATAGATCGCCGACGACCAGATGACCGGCAGGTTGTTTATATGGTCGTAATACTGTAGCATCGGAAACGATTCGTCGAAGTCCTGCACGTACATTATCATCGCGGTTCCCATCTGCTTCTCGTTCGACAGGCATGTGGTTTGCCGCGCTTTTTCGCGGGCTTGCGCGAAAACGGGGAACAGAATCGCAGCGAGAATCGCAATAATAGCGATAACGACGAGCAACTCAATCAAGGTAAAAGCCGAGCGTTTCGCGCTGGAGGCACTCAAACGGTTTTGGGTAAGTTTCATACTGTCCTTTCAAAGAAGCGGCGTTAAAACGCCGTCCTTTTTCCACGATAACATCAAGGTCAGATAGCGACTACAATGCCGCCACTAAAATAAGAAGAGGGGATTTCCCCGGACAACCGTGTCCCGTAAACAAACCTCGCTTGGAAGCGATGTAACCGACCTTAGATCGCCTTTCTCCCGATAACCGGGGCGGTCGTGTCGCGCACAATCAATTTCGCTTGCAAAACGCAATCGGAGACGGTTTCGCCGTTTGCCAGACGAATCAGCGTTTGCGCCGCCGTGCGTCCAAGTTCCACCCGTGACTGCCGCACCGTTGTTAAACGCGGCGTGATATAGTCGCCGACCGGAAAATCGCCAAATCCGACAACGCTAAGGTCGCCGGGCAACTCGAACCCCTTTTCCCGCGCCGCCTTCATCAATCCGAGAGTAGATAAATCGCTCGCCGACACGACTGCGGTCGGTCGGTATCCCGTTTGGAACAGTTCGTGCGCCGCGACATACCCGCGCCACTCCTCAAAACCGTCGCCAAACTCCACTGTGTCGGTCAAATCGTGACGCCGTACCGCCTGCCGAAACCCCGCAAGCCTATCCGCCGCATCCAAATTACCCAAGTCGCCGCGCAGAAACGCGATCCGCGAGTGACCGAGCGCGACCAGATGATCCACCGCCTCCTCTACGCCCGATGCGTCGTCAATCCGCACACACGGAATCGAGCGACGACCGGTGTAATGGTTGATTGCCAGCACCGAATGCCCGTTATCGCGTAGCCGTTCGACGAGTAACTGTTGCGCGTCCTCCAAAAGCAAGCACGCCACTGCCGACCCCGGCTCCAGAACGCCGGGACGTTCCGCTTCGCTGTAATGCAGGCACGGTGTCCGATACCCCGATTCTTCCGTGGATTGCTGAAACCCCTCCCAAAGTTGCGGGAAATAATTCGGATCAATACGTTGCCAGTTTTCAGGAAATAAAAGCACCATCGAACTACGGGTGGTCGGTGTTTCCGACGCGGGCGCGGTGTCCGCGACGAACGTCCCTTTGCCGCGCACCCTAATCAGTATTCCATCGTCAATCAGATTGCCGATTGCCTGTCGCATCGTTAAATAAGCGACACTAAATCGGCTGGCAAGTTCGTATTCTCCCGGCAACCGATCCCCGGCTTGCCAAATGTTGGCGGCAATCTCCTCGCGGAGCCGCGCCTCTACTTGACGGTATTTAGGAACGGGAACAATTCTCGGTTTTGTCGCTATCATAGCAATTCGCAACCTCTATATATATAGAAGTATTACACGCCTTGCTTTCTTTGTCAAGGACAAAGAAAGATTATTTCTTATTTGATCCCCCTGAGACCGGGTGAAACGTTTGAGCCGCGCAAGTGTTCGGTTTCATCGGTGTAGCCTCGTGTGCTGGTCGCCACGTCGATTAAAACGGCTTGGGCATCCGGTGCGGGATCTGTCGGGTGTGCCGGGGACGAATCTTCCGAAGCGGCGTTGATCCGTATTAGCGATCCCAACTCGTGTGCTTGCGCTAACGTTTGTCACAAGTCTTCCAATCGCGCCTACAACAGCCCGTTTCGTTGACAGGAACCGGGCGAAAAGCACTCGATGCCAGTGCTGATAGGCGACTTCGGTAACAAGCGCGGGAAAGCCACCGCTTTCGCAAAGCACACGCTCTGATCCACGCCCACATACTGCCCGTAATTCGGGACGGGCACAAAGCCGGTTTTCTTGTAAAGCCGGATTGCGGCGGTTTGCTTGATGCCGGTTTCCAGCACGAACCCGGTATAGGCTTCTTCGTGCGCCCAGCGTTCGAGTTCGGCGAGAATCGCGCCCGCGATTTCCTGCCCCCGGTGCGCGGGGTCTACAAACATTCGCTTGATTTCCATCACGCCCTCCGTGAACGGCTTCATCGCCCCGCAACCGATCGTCTCGTCGTTCCGGTAGGCGACAACGACATGGTGAATCGCGTCCACCGTGTTCAGTGCGGCGTAAAAGGCGTGGTCGTCACCGTCCATGATTCGCAGGTATTCGTCTAAGCGTACCACCAGCGCGAGAAAGTCGGGATTGTCCGAGGCGGTGCGGTGAAGGCGTATCGCGGCGGTGTCCGTCATTTCCGGCTTCGTTCCATGTTCTCCAAGAACCGCTCGAAGTAGAACCGGCTGTCGGTCGGTCCCGGTGACGCTTCGGGGTGGTACTGAATCGAGAACACTGGTAGCGACTTATGCGCCAAGCCCTCGACCGTGCCGTCGTTCAGGTTGATTTGTGTGATGTCCACGTCCGCGCCCGCCACCGAATCGGGGTCAAGCGCGTAGCCATGGTTTTGCGACGTGATCACCACGCGCCCGGTCGGCAGGTCTTTAACCGGATGGTTCGCGCCGCGGTGTCCGAACGGCAGTTTGAACGTTTCGCCGCCAAGTGCCTTGCCTAAAAGTTGGTTGCCGAGGCAGATTCCCATCACCGGCTTTTCGGACGCGAGAATATCCGCCACGGTTTGCGCGGCGTAATCAAGCAGTTCGGGGTTGCCGGGACCGGGCGACAGAAACACACCGTCGGGGTTTTCGGACAGCAGTTCGGCGGCGGTCGCGGTCGCCGGGTAAACGGTGGAACGAACACCGAGTTTAGCAAGTTCGCGCAGGATATTGAACTTGACGCCGCAGTCCAGCACGGAAACGCGATACTTCGCGTCGGCTTCGCTCGCGCCCCAGTGGTACACGTCGGGCGTCGTCACGTGCTTCACCCAGTCTTTCGCGGCATACGCGCCCTGCGCCGATTGCGCCCGCGCTACGAGTTCGGCGGGATCCAGGGCGTCGCCGGTCGCTAAAACGCCGGTGATAACGCCGTCGGCACGAAGGTGGCGCGTCAGGGCGCGGGTGTCAATGCCCTGCACTCCGACCACCCCGGCACGCTTCAGAAAAGCGTCGAGCGATTCGCTCGCCCGCCAGTTCGAGTACACATCGGCGAGTTCGCGCACCACAAACCCGGCGACCTGCACGTTGCGCGATTCGACATCCGCCTCGCAAACGCCGTAGTTGCCGACAAGGGGATAGGTCAGCGCGACAATCTGTCCGGCATACGATGGGTCGGTCAGAACCTCTTGGTAGCCGGTCATACCGGTATTAAAAACGACCTCGCCCACAGATTCGCCGGACGCGCCAAACGCCGTGCCGGGGTACGTCGTGCCGTCCGCGAGTGCTAAAATTGCTTTCATCAGGCGTTATAATATCGCGGATGCGGGGCGGCGTCCCGTTCCGCCACCGTAGTGGAAATCGCGGTAGTCTTCCCACTTCTTGCTTTCGATGGCGATTAGTTCGGCGATAGCGGCTTGCCCGGTCAACCCACCGCGCTCCATTGCCGCGATCAAGCCATCGGTTCCGACAACCCATCCGCGTTGCCGCACGACCGGATGCGATGACGAGTACGTCACAGCGTACCCGCAGATCATGAAGCCTTCCGCGATACCACGAAGATAAGTCTGCACCAACAGTACATCTGGAGTACCAACAAACATACCCGGACGCTTGCCCAGTTCTCGAAGTACAGCAAGAACATTTTCGACTTGAGTAAGCGGCACTACTTTTCGAGCATTCTCATAAATCGCATAAAGTTCGCGCCCTCCGGGATCGCTTGCCTCGATAGTTGTTGAGCAAAGAACAATTGGCTCTATGTCTTGGGCTTTTGTTTCCGAGCCATTGTCTACCATATGCTCCAAAGTTTCCCGATTCTTCAACTGACCGTTTCCAAAAGTCGCGGCATCACCTCGTTACCGGTTCGGCATCCCGCTCCGGCGCAGGGGCGACCTTGACCGCGCCGCTTTGTATCAGGCTTCGCAAGGCGGCGTTGACCGCTTCATCGGTCGGGAACGCGGCGCGGATGTCGGGTTCGAGCGTCGCGTTCCCTTTCGCCTGAATGTGTCGCTGATACTCCTCGTAGTGCTTGCCCCGCACCAGATTCTTAACGTCGGCAAGCGTGTATTCGTCTCGCATCGTATCTTCCATAGGGTTATCCTTCTTCATAGATTTGTCGTTCGGATCGCACTGCCCGCAGTGCGCTGATAAGCCGTATCTTTTCACCACGATAGGTGTACGAAACCGTGAGCATTCGGTTATCGTTGGAGTGACCGATAATGAGAAACCGCAACTCATCGTCCGAATGGTCAATATCGTCAATCGTCGCGGCGTTCCCGTCCGTGAACACGGTTTCCGCTTCGTCAAAAGTGATGCCGCGCTTTGTTTCGTTAGTTGCCGCTTTGTCGTCGTCCCATTCAAACAATTCCATACCCGACCCTCCTATGATACCGAATACACCACGCGCCCGCCGACAATC
>JACMIU010000414.1 GCA_014380985.1 Armatimonadota bacterium
AAAACGAAAAGAAACAAACACGCATCGTGACCGCGACGCCCGATGCCGCGCCCGACCCCGAAAAACCGGGCAAAACCATCGGACAACTCGGCTTTGTGATTCATTTTGAGCCGGGCGAACTGCGGCGTCTGTCACTCGCCGAATCGTTCCGTGTCGGCAACGAGCAAGTTGTCGGCTGGTTCGTGCAAATGGGAACGATTCTGACTTCCGCCAAAAAGTTCGGCGACAACGTTGGCGGGCCCGTGGAAATCCTGCAAGCGTCCAACTCGGCATCGAAATACGGCGGGGTGGGAATATCGCTTCTGATCGCGCAACTTTCGCTGTCGCTCGGTTTGTTCAACCTGTTCCCAATCCCCATGCTCGACGGCGGACACTTGGTACTAATGCTTCTGGAGAAGATTCGCGGCAAAAAACTCACGGCGGAACAAACCGGGCGCGTCTTTACGGTGGGCTTCCTATTTATCGCTACGTTCGCGGCGTTTATCATCGGACGCGGCTTGCTCCGTCTTGTCTTTCCGCAACTGTAGGGGCTTATTGCCGACGGGGACGCGATAAGCGTATAATAGGGCGGATTCGCGTTTTCGGCGAATCCGCCCTTTTGCTATGACCATCAGTGTTCTTATTCCCTGCTACAAACGCGTGGACGATTTGCGCCGCAACTTAGACGCGCTTCGCTTGCAGGAGCGATTGCCGGAGCAGGTAGTTCTCACCGTGCGCGAAACCGACGACGCTATACGCGGTTTTTTGAAGGATTACGACCCGTCCCCCTTGTCGCTCACCATCGCCACCGCGCCCGAAACCGGCGGCTTTATCTCCGCGATTAATGCCGGATTGCAAGAGATTACCGGCGAAATCACGGTTCTGACGGACGATGACATTGAAGCGCATCCCGACTGGATACGAAAAATCGAGGATTATTTTCTTTCCGATTCCACTATCGGGGGCGTCGGGGGGCGCGATATACAACTCCATGAGTCGGACGCCACCAAGTCGGAAGTCGGTATCTTCAAGTGGTGGGGGAACGTGGTCGGCAATCACCATATCGGCAAAGGTGAGGCGCGGCTGGTTGATGTTATCAAAGGAGCTAACTGCGCGTACCGCACCGCCCCGTTTCGCGTGGTCGGGTTTGACACGCGGCTTTTAGGCTACGGAGCGCAGGTACATACCGAGGTGGTGTTAGGGCTTTGTTTTCGCCGCGCCGGTTGGAAAATCATCTACGATCCCGCCGTGCTAATCAACCATTATCCCGGTGTGCGATTCGATATAGATCAGCGCGGAAGATTCAACGAGGAAGCGCATTTCCACCAATCGCACAACCGGGCGATGGCGGTTTGGGAACATTTGAAACCGGTGCAACGAATCGTGTTTTTCTTCTGGGCGATACTGATTGGCAATCGTGTGGATCCGGGGTTGGTGCAAACCCTGCGCCTTTTTCGCTCGGAGCCGTATGTTTTCCGCAAAGCGCAGGTTTCGCTTCGGGGCTTGTTTGCCGGAATCCGCACGGCAAACCGCACGAAGCGACCGGAAACCTTTTCGCCGGATGCCGCTACGGCTTCGCCGGTTCCGGCTTCAGCGATACGGCGATAGGCGCGGAGCAAGCGATAAAATCGCGGTCAGGGACGCCGTTCGGGCGCACGGCAAACACGAGTTGCATGGGCGGCAGGTTTTTCGCCGGACGTTCGCCGGTCAGAAAGCGGGCGTTGCCGTCCAAGTACAACGACAACTGCGCTTCGGATTTGTCGCCCCCGACATACGTATTGCCGCGCAGGGAAACGCCGGGCGGGAAGTTCATCGGGACGACGAACAGTTCGCTTTTGAACCCTTCGCGCCGCGCTAACTTCACTACAATCGGGGTTTCTTTGTTCATGGCAAGCGCGATGCCGTTTTCCGCGCCCTCGACCGCGACCGAAACGGCGGGCGACGGCTCGCTTTCCACCACGGCGACGGTTTGCGTTCCGCGCCATAAGGGGCGTAACTGGTTGTTTTGTATGCGGTAAAAGTCTAGCGGCGCGGCACGGCGCACGATTTGCTTGCCGTCCGTGCCGGTGTAGGTGCCGAAAATCGTTACCGGGTTTGCCGCGATAACGGCGTTCGTTTCGGCGCGAAGCACGAGGGAAACGCGGTCGGCATCGGGCGGAACCACGCAAGGGAGCGCGGTGACGCCGGGCGGCAAGCCGTCCACCGTGACCGCGATTGCTCCGGCGATATTTTCGCGCCGTTCGACCTGTATCGAAACCACTGCCTGCCCGCCGGGAACCAGATTCACCGCGTCGGGCGTCGCCGACAAACGAAACTCCGGCGCGGCATCGAACGCTTCA
>JACMIU010000415.1 GCA_014380985.1 Armatimonadota bacterium
CCTGTGTCGCGTAGCCGAGGATAATCCAGAGGACGGCATTTACAGAGTCGCCGAGGACGAGGCCGAGGGAGAAAGGGAGGAAGGCGAGGTAGCCCTTCATGCCGCCGTACCGCTGAATCAGTACCTTGCCGAGCCAGCCGATAAAGATGGAAAACCAGAGCATATGCATCGAGTACACCGACGCTGACAAAAAGCCAATCGGGTGCAGTCCGAAGTTCATGCGGGCGCGGGCGAGTAGCATCAGCAGTACGCCGGTAAAGCCGCCCGCGAGGTGGAACCAGTTCGAGATGTCGCCCTTTTTTGGCACGGACGCAATTCCCCCGGCAAACCCCAGCGGGCGCGACGGCGACTGTTGATATGTCCACGCATTCTTGAGCGAGTAGCCGCCGCCGTTCATGTACGGAAGCCAGAGCGAGAAGTAGAGCGACACGCCCCAGCCGAGAGCGATTACCAGCACAATCGCGACGAGCAACTTGCGGGCGTCGCCGGGTCGGTCTTCGGCGACCTTTGCCGCTTCAATCAGCGACGGCGCGAGCATTTCGCGGGTGTCGAAGATAAACATATTCTCCCAGCGAAACAGCGTAAACAAGGCGGACGTTTTGAACGGTGCGGTTCCCACGGTTCCGGCGAGAATATCCACAGTGCCATACGGTTGCGCCATGAAAAGCAGTCCGGCTTGACAAACGACCCAAGAAATGACCACCAAAGCGAGTGTGAGCGTCAGGAGCGACAGCACGATCAGTACCAGATTCAAGCCCGCCGCCCACAGGAAAATCCCGATACCGCCATACGAGACTATCAAGCCGAATAAGGTGGTGCGATACGACAGGAGTTCGCGGGAATCGTCAATGTTTTTGGCGCGGTCGCCGCCGGTCGCTTTTTCCCAAACGTCGGCAATATGGCGACGTGCGGACCATGTTGTCCAGATAAGTAGCGCGACACCGCCGCCGAACGCTTCGAGCGCGTGGAAGCCTTTGTACGAATATCCGGCGACAGGACCCGGCATGTCGAAGTTGTAAACCGCCCCCACGAGGATTTCCGCCTTGTAGAACAGATGGAAGAACCAGAGCGAGAAGCAGACTTCTGCCGATAACAGGTACGAAATCCCGATAACTAACGGATAAATCCAGAAGTCAATCGGATGGATTTGATTGAGCGGGCGCGTCGTGAAACTTTGCCACATGTCCCAGTGAATCACGATGTCGGGGATGGATGGGTATAAGACGTGAAGCCCGCGAATCGTGTGTAGCGTGGTGACGATGATAACGGCGAGCCAGAACAAGGGCGAACGCAGTAGCGGGGGGGAATGGCGACCGGGTTCCGGGTCTTCGGCGAGGAGCATAGGCAGGGCGACGAGCGGAAACGAGAACTTTTCGTTCTCGACCCACTGCTTGCGAAGAAGCGACGCAACGCAGAACGACGCGAGCAGAAACAGGAACGCTAAGATGCTCCAGAAGAACAAGGGCGACGCCCAAGCGTCCCACGGGATATGCTCCGAGCCACGCGGGTAGCCTTTGGCGAACGCGGTAGCGGCTTCGGTGTCGGTAATCTTCATCCAGTCGGGAATCGTTGACCACACTTTCGATTCCCAGTTGTTCGTGGTGTCCGACATATAATGCGGCGCGGCGATATTTGGCAGAAAGTAGCGCATCATGCCCGACGATGGTAGCCCCGACGCGACCAGAATCAGGCTCCAAACCGTGAGCAGTTCGCCCTTGCTGAACGCTTTTTTCGGCGCGAACCGGCGCAAAAATACGTTCACGACACCGACCAGAAGCAGTTCGACAAACACCGCGCCAATCGGGAACTGCGTTCCGGCGATATACGTCGCGGCGATCAAAAAGTCGTTGTAGGGCGTGAACGCGCACAATAGAAGCGCGAACACCACGCCGATACACACGGCGCGAAAGGTCACACCGGAAGGACGGGCGGGTTCGGGCGCGGCGGTATCCGGCGCGGCATCGGGCGAATCGTTGGTTTTCAAGGCGTATCCTTCGTTGGGGGGACAAGTGGGTTCATCAGGGAGTCAATATCGTCCATCGCGCCGAGCCGAAACGCATCCAAAAACGCCGTGGAGCGCACGTCGCGTTCTAAGCGGTAGCGCAGGTGCGAGCGCAGGGCGCGGGCGATTTCGGCACGGGGTTCGCCTTCCGGCAGAGCATAGGCGGCAAGGGTGCGCGGGTCGGCTTCGTAGCGCAAATCGAGCATGGCAAGCCGGGCGGTCGCCGAGAGCGGAAAGGTTTCGTCTTTCGCCGTATCCGCGCACACGTCGCACATCGCGCCGCCGCGTGCCGGAGCATACACCGTGGTATGTACCATCGCTTCGTCGAAAGCGCGTTCGCACCGGACGCATTCGATTAACTGCGGTTCGTAACCGATTTGCGCCATCAGTTGCAGTTCGTAGGCATGGACGCAAGCGTCGGGGTCGGTGGCGCGTTGCAGGACGTACATCGTGGAAAGCAGAAGATCAAATGCTTCGGGGGCGGAAACAGTGTCGCGTTCGGGCGTGGTTTTGTCCAAAAGTTCGCACGAATACGTGGCGCGAAGATACAGCCCGAAATCGCCGCGCAAAGCGGCAAACGATTCGCGGATCTCACACTGCGTCAGAATGTCTAAGTTCATGCCTTCGGCTAAGGAGGCGCGAAGAAACATCAGCGGTTCGGTCGCTCCGGCGAGGCGCGAGGTGGTTTTGCGCGATCCTTTGGCGACCGCGTTGTATTTACCGCCGTCACGGGTCATCAGCGTGATAATCTTGTCGGTCTCGCCTAAGGGGATTCGGCGCAAAACGATTGCGTGAGTGTTGTATACCGCCATAATAAAAATCGGGGGAAAACTTCGTGTCTTATTATAACGCAGATTTGCCGGTTCCGCGTGACGGTTGGCGCACCAAAACGTACCTGCGGTATAATGAGGGGCAGAAAAATTTTTAATCCGCGCATCCGACGAATCCGATGATGGCAACCGTTCTCCAATCCACCGCCCCTCCCAAACGTACTCGCAACACCGTGCAACGCCGCGCCGTGCTATGCGCGGTTCGCGCCCTCGGCGATTCGCACCCCGCCGCCGCCGATGTTTTCGCGCACCTGCGGGAAACCGCGCCGGGCCTGTCGCTCGCCACCGTGTACCGCGCTTTGGACGCGCTGGTGTCGCAAAAAGAGATCGGGCGCGATTTTGTGGCGAATATCGCCCGCTACGATGTGTCGGCGACGCCGCACCACCACACGGTTTGCCGCGTGTGCGGCTCCGTGTCCGACCTAAACGCGCCGCTTCCCGCCGCCACGGTGCGCCGGTTGCAAAACGCCGCCAACGGCTTTCAACTCGATTTGGACGCCGTGCAGTTTAGCGGCGTTTGTGCCACGTGCCGCGCCGCGATCTGACGCGGCAGGAAAGAACCCGTATTTATGAACCGTCGCCTGTCCACTTGCGTCGCCGCAACGTCGCTCCTGCTTTTCGCCTCCGCTTGCAACCGCGCCGGAACCCCGGTTGCCGTTGCCGCGCCGCAGGACGCGCCGCCCACGTCCGACCGGTTTGTGTTTCCGATTACGGTAGAGGGAATCGCGCCGGGTTCGGCGGTGGATATGTCGGCGATGAATCCCGCGCCCTTAACGGAGAAGCATCGCATCGTGGCGAAAAACGGACATTACTACGACGCTTCGGGCAAGCGGGTACGCTTTCTCGCCACCGGTGTCGGGGCGGCGGCGGTGTTCCCGACGCACGACGAAGCCGAGCGAATGGCAAGCCGTTTGCACCGTGCCGGTATTAACATGGTACGCTTGCACCATTTGGACGCGACGTGGGAAACGCCGAACATCTTTCACTTCGAGGGCGGATGGAACGGCGCGAAGCCGCAAATCAACATTGACCCACGCTCTTTGGAACGGTTCGATTATCTCGTGGCGCAGTTCAAAAAGCAGGGCATTTATGTAGATTTGAATCTGCATATCGTGCGCCCGTGGAACGCTGCGATGGGCTTTCCCGACGCCGACAAGATTAACCCCGAAGGCAAAGCGGTGTCGTACTTCGAGCCGAAGGCGATTGAACTGCAACGCAATTATGCCCGCGAAATGCTGTCGCACAAGAACCCGTACACCGGCTTGACGTATGCCAACGACCCGGTGGTCGCCATCGTCGAAATCACCAACGAGGATACGCTCCTCGGCGCGGCGGAAGGTATCACGACGCTTCCCGCGCACTACCGGGGTATCTTGCAAACCGGTTGGAACGCTTTTTTGAAGCGCAAGTACAAAACGTCAGCGGGGCTACAG
>JACMIU010000416.1 GCA_014380985.1 Armatimonadota bacterium
ATCCGCACAACAGCGTAGAGACGAGGAAAAGCCAGAGGGTGGTAAGAAAAAACTAGAAAGGTTGACAGATATGCTTGTCAAAGCGAACAAAAAACTCCTTATCTGTGAATCGGAATACTTGCAATGCGACGCTCTCGTGAAACTTTACGAAGATGCTGTAGACAATGGAACGGCTCCGCCAAGGTTTGATTTCAAAATGTTCGCCGCAAGGCGTTGACGCCGCACCCGAAAGAAGGCTATAATACGCGAACACGTTCTAACCCTTTATCGTAAAGCGAGGCGACCCGTCCCCACATGCGGCGCACCAAAATTGTTTGCACTCTTGGCCCGGCAGTAGATGACCCCGAAACGCTCACAGCCCTTGTGAACGCCGGTCTCGATATTGCCCGCTTAAACTTCTCCCACGGTACGCACCCCGAACACGAAGCCCGTTTCAACGCGGTGCGCCGCGCCGCTGAAAAAGCCGGTCGCTCGGTCGCTGTTTTGCAGGACTTGTGCGGACCCAAAATCCGCGTTGGCACGGTTGCCGAGGGGACCCGCCTACGAAAAGACGCCCTGCTGACTCTGACTTCCGAGCCGGTTATTGGCAACGAGGAGCGCGTTCATCTGCCGGTTCCCGCGCTGTTCGCCGCCGTGAAGCCGGGGCATCGGTTGCTTCTGGACGACGGCAATCTGGAACTTGTCGTGCTGGAAAACGACGGCGCGAACATTCAAACCCGCGTCATTTTCGGCGGCGTGTTAGGCTCGAAAAAAGGCGTTTCCGCGCCGGAAGCGCACCTCGATATTCCCGCCGTGACCGAAAAAGACCTCGCCGATGTGAAGTTCGGTCTCGCACTGGGGGTTGATTTTGTCGCCCTATCCTTCGTGCAACACGCGGGCGACATCGAGATTCTGCGCCGCGTCATGGAGGAAGAAGGACGGTTCGCCCCGATTATCGCCAAAATCGAAATGCCCGAAGCGGTGAAAAACTTGGACGCGATTCTGGACGCTTGCGACGGCGCGATGGTGGCACGTGGCGATTTGGGCGTCGAGATGCCGGTTGAGGAAGTCCCACGAGTGCAGAAGCAGATTATCCGCGCTTGCAACAAGCGCGGCAAACCGGTGATTACCGCGACGCAGATGCTCGATTCGATGATTCGCAACCCGCGCCCGACCCGCGCCGAAGTCACCGATATTGCGAACGCGGTTTTGGACGGCACGGACGCCGTGATGCTGTCCGGCGAAACGGCGGTCGGCGCGTACCCGATTGAAGCCGTGGAAACGATGGCGCGAATCGCTTGCCGCGCCGAGGACGAAATGATGGATTATTCCTCGGTGTTCGAGGAAACGCGCAAAACGTTCGGTAAGGACAACTTAGCCGACGCCCTCGCGGAAGCCGTTGCCACTATCGCGCACGACCGACACGCGGCGGCGATTATCTGTTCCACCAGTTCCGGCGGCACGGCACGGACTCTCTCGAAGTTCAAGCCGCGTTGCCCGATTTTAGCCGCGACCTCGAACGACAAAGCCGAGAAACAGATGGTACTATCGTGGGGCGTTTGCCCGATGCGCGTGGTGTACCCCGCCGACACGGATGAAATGATGAAGAACGCCGTGGATGCCGCCCTGAAAGCCGGGCATATTCACGACGGCGACCTTGTGGTTATCACGGCGGGAACCCCGGTCGGCACGGTCGGTAGCACCAACCTGATCAAAGTTCATACGGTCGGACAGCCACTGACGCAACCGGCGACACCGCGCAAGGAGATAGCCGCGTGAGCTACTCGCAACCGACTTCCGAAGAACCGCGTCGCCCCCGGCGACGTGCGCCGCGCCGCGTCGTCAACTACTACGTTCGCATTGCCGGGTACGCTACATTCGGAATCTTAGGCGCGTTTCTTGTCTGGTCGTTTGTACTAAAGGTATTGCATCCTTACCAACTCAGCTTCACTGTCGGCAAGGAGATTCGCGCCGCGAAAGCCGATCTGCAGAAGCAGAATGCCCGCAACGCCGTGCTGGCGTCCCGTCTCGCCTACCTGCAAACGCCCGAAGGTGCGGAAACCGAAGCCCGCCGCGCCGGGTTTGCCCGCCCCGGCGAACAGGTATACCTGATTCGTACCGCGTCACCGGAACCTCCGGCGACCGGCGCGAAAGAGAAACCGTAAACCATGCCCGAACCTATCGTACTGCCCGACCCCGACGCGGTTGCCCGCCACGCCGCCGAACTCGTGTTAGCCGCCGCGCTTGAGGCGGTGGTGGAGCGCGACCGCTTTTTGTGGGTGCTTAGCGGGGGTTCGACGCCCGAACGGTTGTACAAAATCCTGACCGAGCGGCACTACCAAGAAAACTTTCCGTGGGCGCAGACGTTTGTGTTTATGGGCGACGAACGGTTCGTGCCGGAGGACGACCCGGCGCACAACTTTATGATGGCGCGGCGCGTTCTGCTCGACCATGTACCGGTGCCACCGGCGAACCGCTACCCTATTGAAACGTATATGCCGTCCGCCGCCGACGCCGCCGAGGAGTACGGCGACCGGCTCCGCGATTTCTTCGGCGACAACGAGACTGTCTTTGACCTCGTTCTGCTCGGCTTGGGCGACGACGGACACACGGCGAGTTTGTTTCCCGGCAAGCCCGCGCTGACGGCAACCGAACCGGTAGTCGCCACCGAACCGGGGGTTCTGCCGCCCCCAGTCGAGCGCGTCACCCTCACCTTCCCGGTGCTGAATGCGGCGCGAAGCGTCGTGTTTTTAGTTACCGGCGAGAAGAAGCGGGACGCCCTATCGCGCCTTTTGACCGGCGGCGACATTTCCGAAACCCCGGCGATCGGTGTGCAACCGGTGGCGGGAATGCTGACGATTTTAGCCGACGAAGCGGCGATAAAAAAATAGTTCCCATTTGTGTTGACACACACCAACTTTTTACGATAACATAGCGACTGTAGGAATGGCGCAACGGATGTGCGCGGATTCGTCAGCGGACCGCATGGTTTCGCTGAATCAACACAAGACGTGAAATCGGTAGGCGAAGTAGCTTACTAAACGCATTTAACACTGTTTGTACAATCACCGGAGAAGAATACCGGTACAAGGAAGCAAAGGAAAACGAAGCAATGTTGTCCAACACCCCGCGTTCCACGGGACGCATCAACCGGGCGTTTACGCTCATCGAATTACTCGTCGTTATCGCTATCATTGCGATTCTCGCCGCGATCCTGTTCCCCGTGTTCGCACAAGCCCGCGAAAAAGCACGGCAAACGACGTGCCTGTCCAACCTGAAGCAAATCGGCTTGGGCGTCATGCAGTACGTGCAGGACTACGACGAGACGTACCCGCGCCTACAGTTAGGGAACGATCCAGCCAGAGATCCAGACCATGCTGTTCAGATGTACACTCCCGACCGTGCTAACTGGAACTACTACTCATGGAAAGAAGCCATCGAGCCTTATGTCAAAAATGGATACCAAAGGTCTACCAACTGGAGTGCGAGCGGGACACAAACCGTTTCCAATGCCGCAGGTGGTATATGGGTTTGTCCGAGCGAGCCTTGGGGGGACACATGGCGCACCTATGGCGGCAACAGTATGATCTTCACTAAATTGTATAACGACGAGACAGAAACAAAAGATTTTGAAGCGCAAACGCTTGCAAACGTGCGAAACACGGCGAACATTGTGATGGTAGGCGAACTCGGCACTACCGAGAGGTGGAACAATTCCGGCAACGATTTGACATCGGACTGGTGGGCGCACGGCGGTATGCAGTGGCCGCCGCAGTTTCAAGGAGCGGCTTCCGGTGCACAATACGACGCCGATATTCCTGAGGGACAGGAGGGCACACGGTCGTGGCCCTACACCTACTTCCCCCGCTACCGGCACAGTGGCGTGAGCAACATGGCATTTGCCGATGGTCACGTCAAAGCCATGAACAAGGGACGCTTGAATTGGTGCGAGAACATCAACGTCTATGGCACTCCCGAAACATGGAAGGGTGAGGACCTCACGTGGATGTATGCTACGGACTGGGATTCACCGTGCGGCAAGTACGCAGGAAGTGCTAAGTAAATGCGACAAGGTTTCTTGATCATCGGTTGCACACTCCTGCTGGTTACGCTTGCAGGAGGCTGTGCGAACAAAGACATAGGAACAACGACGCAAAGCGGGGGTGGCACAGCCACCCCCGCGAAGCCGTTGCCATCAGACATCCCCCCACAAGCGGCACAGTCTATCAAAAACTCGCAGGATATGGGTAAGGCAATACAAGCACGAGACAACGCAAACAGTGAGGCGAGGTCAAAGGCTGTCCGAGCCAATTAGGGAAGCGCAAAATGGTAAACGAACCAAAAGAACGAACTCCCGAAACGGTCGGCGTTAAAGCCACGCCCACTGGAAATCTACGCCTGTTACTTCCAATGATGGCTCTGCTTCTCGTAGGTATGGTTGTAGTTTGGATGATGCGCCCGAAGGAAACGGGTGTTTATTCGCCGCCGCCACTGCCACCAAAATCAGTGGC
>JACMIU010000417.1 GCA_014380985.1 Armatimonadota bacterium
CAATGCCGCGTGCGAGGTCATGCCGCCGCGCTCGGTCAGCACACCTTGCGCCGCTAACATTCCTTTCAGGTCGTCCGGGGATGTGTCGGCGCGAACCAAGATCACCTTCTGACCTTCGCCGCCCTTGCCCATTTGCGCGGCACGTTCGGCGTCAAACACGGCGATACCGGTTGCTGCACCGGGTCCGGCAGGCAAGCCCTTCGCCAGCACATCGTACTTCGCACCGGGTGTGATCACCGGCAAAAGGCACTGGGTCAGCAGGTTCGGGTCAACGCGGGCAATCGCTTCCGCTTTCGTGATGCGTCCTTCGGCGACATTATCCACGGCGATTTTCACGGCGGCGGGACCCGTGCGCTTGCCGGAGCGACACTGGAGGATAAACAGTTTGTTGCGCTCAATCGTGAACTCAATATCCTGCATATCTTTGTAATGGTCTTCGAGCTTCGCGCAAACATCCACGAACTCGTTGTAAAGCGAATCGCTGTACGTGCGTAGTTCCTCAATCGGGAGCGGGGTGCGAACGCCCGCCACGACATCTTCGCCCTGCGCGTTAATCAGGTACTCGCCGAATACCTTGTTCTCGCCGGTCGAGGGGTTGCGCGTGAACGCCACGCCCGTGCCGCAGTCGTCGCCCATGTTGCCGAAAACCATGGCTTGAATGTTGACCGCGGTTCCGATTTCGTCGGGGATATTCTCGCGGCGTCGGTAGATAATGGCGCGGTCGTTGTTCCACGAGCGGAAAACGGCGGTGATGGAGTCTTCTAACTGCTTGGTGACATCCTGCGGGAAGTCTTGCCCGGTCTTGGACTTAAAGACGGCGAGGTAATCGTCGCACAGGGCTTTGAGATCGTCCGCGCTAACTTGCAGGTCGTCGGTAACGCCGAGTTTGGTCTTGAGGTCGCGGAACATATGCTCGAAGTCGTGCTTCGACAAGCCTTCCGCCATGTGTGAGTAGGCGACATCGGCGAGCATCATGATCAACCGGCGGTATGAGTCGTAAACAAAACGCGGGTTGCCCGACGCGGTCGCCATCGCGGCGGCGACTTCGTTGTTCAAGCCGAGGTTCAGCACGGTGTCCATCATGCCGGGCATAGAAAACTTCGCGCCGGAACGAACCGACAGCAGGAGCGGGTTCGACGGGTCGCCGAGTTTCTTGCCTTGCTCCGCCTCGACGGTGGCGAGCGCAGTATGCACTTCGTCCATCACGCCGGCGGGGAGTTTTGCGCCCGCCGCGTAGTA
This sequence comes from Armatimonadota bacterium, assembly GCA_014380985.1. Lineage (GTDB taxonomy): Bacteria > Armatimonadota > Armatimonadia > Armatimonadales > Armatimonadaceae > JACMIU01. The sequence continues at coordinate 1,240 of JACMIU010000417.1, forward strand.
ATCGTTGCAAACTTCGGTGGTGACGGTGAAGCCGGGGGGAACCGGCAGACCGATTTTGTTGAGCATTTCGGCAAGGTTCGCGCCCTTGCCGCCGAGCAGGTCGCGCTGCGACTTGTCGCCTTCGCTAAATAGCCAAACGCGCTTTTGGGTAGCCATAATAAAAAAACGTTCCTTAATGGGTAGTGGCAAAATTGCGCCGTGCCGGATAGCGAAAACCGCTTCCGGCACGGCGAACCGCCGTCAGTAACTTCGTTACTGCGCGGGAAACCACATGTATTGTACCGCACGGCGCGAAGGCGGGTCAATCGCGCTAACCCACCAGCACGGAAACGATGTCGCTGTACTCGCCGACCGCGACGTTGCCCTTCACAAACCGGGCGCGGTATCGCCGCATTTCCGGCGTCCCGGTCGCGCTCGGCGCGGCATTGTGCGCGAACGGCGACTGCAGAACGCTACCGACGACCACGAAACCCGGCGACGACCCGGTCGCCATTTCCAGTTGAATCCCGTCGAAACACCCTTTGACGAACTTGACGGTGGCGACGCGCTCCGCGTACTCGTCCTTGTACTGCGCGGCGGCGTTCACGACGTAGACAAAGGTGGCGTAGTCGTTGTTGATAGCGGCGACATCGGCGGAAGTAAAGCCGAGCGGCGCGGCATATTGGGCGAACTTGGCGGCGAAGTTGCCGAATCAGACAATGCGATTGGCGTCGGCGGTCGGTAGAAAGTCAATACCGGAAGGCATAACGGTTTCTTTAGGTTGCGTGGACGCAACGGCTACATTTTGCGCGCACAGACGGGATATTTGCGTCCACTATATACAGTGTTGAGCGCGTGGTTTACAGTTCTGTGCACAGGGACGTGATTCCTGCGTTTTTATTTACAATTCCTGCGCGCAGAAACGACAAAAAGGGACGTAAGGATTGTGTCCCTGCGTCCCTTTTTATCATCTACGTGCGCCTATTTACGACGGCGGGCGACGACAACCGCGCCTACACCTACTATTATGGGCAGGAGCAGGGCGACGGTTCCGGCTTCCGGCACGACCACGGGCGCGTTGTTGATCAGTTGGAACGCGCAACCGTTTGTTAAGGGGACAAAGATAAACTCGCCGCTCGGCGTGAATCGTATAAAGGAACCGGTGGTGTCGGCGGAGGTCGCCCATCCCCAAATGTCGTTCGTGTCCGCCGTGGTGTCGTTCACAATCTCGATGCCGAACGTTCCCGCGCCCATTATAACCGGCGTCGAAAGCGTGACTTCGTACCGGTAGATGTCGGAATCAAAGGAGTCGAGACCGGTATCCACGCGACCGGGGTTGCCGATAAGGAACGTTTCGCCAGTGCGCGGGGCGGCGTTCAGGGTTCCCGCCGTGGTATCGAAAAAGGAAATCGTGAACGCATCGGGTTCAGTCGGCGTGTTACCAAAGGCGTAAACACCGTACCAGCGCACGGTGTTGAACGTCGTTGTGGCATTGAACGTGAAACCTTCGGCGATAAACTGCGGCTGAGTGGGGTCGCTCGTAAACGCATTGACGCCATTCGGGTTTCCGTTGTCGAAAACTATGGTTTGTGCGGGGGCGGGGGCGGCGCAAGCGGCGAGGAAAACAAGCGCGGCGAACCGCTTCACGGAAAAATGCATCGGGGTATCCTTTTCAGTCGCGCCACGGATGGAACGTCCGGCACGATAGCCGGGGGCGCGGGCGGAGACGTGATTTTTTTCACCGTCGCGTCTCGCGTTTCCTGCTTCGGCGCGGATTTATTTGCGCGTTTCGTTCGCCGCGACGGGTGCGCCGCCGTTAAACGTGAACTGCCGTGCCGTGCCGTTCGCACCACCGTTCTTCCAATCGGTGGTGCGAATATAAACGTTGATGGTTTTGGCGACCCGCCCGAACGTGCCGGTCACGGCGAAACAATCGGCGTCGGCTCCGTAGAACTTGTTTTTCGCGTAGCCCTTGTAAATATACGACAGATTCGTGCCGACGATGTCGAGGGTCGCCTGCGGGGTATGGAGTTCAAAGCCGTTCGGAAGCACACCACCGCTCATAATCGTTTTGCTTTCGTCCATGCCCCGCGCACTGGTCACGGTTCCGCCCCCGATAGCGAGGATGGCGGTCTTCCTACCGCTCGCATATTCCACGGTTCCGCCCGTGATACGGATCGTCTTGTAACCTTGACTGCTAACATACTTGATGGTTCCGCCGCTGATGTTGACCACCGCCGCCTCGTAACTCGTGACGCCGTTGAAGTTGCCGCCGGAGATATTCATGATGCTGTACTTCATCGCCGCAACTTGTTTGATGTTCCCGCCGCTGATATTGGTCGTGCTATCAACCGAGGGGTTGACGGAGTCCACGTTGCCGCCGCTGATGTGGAGCGCACCACCGGCAGAAATAAAGCCGACATTTCCGCCGCTGATGTTTATGTCGCTCCCCTGACTGCTACCAATCTTATCAACGCTTCCCCCGGTGACGTTTACCCGATGCGTACCGAACAAATACACGCCGGGACCGACGTTGTAGCCCTTGAGCAGGGTTCCTTTTTTGGTTCCGGTGACTTTCGCGCCGTTTGTAATGGTGAGCGTCACCGTGCCGGGAACATAGGATTCGTCGGCGGTTCTGCCCATGATCACATCGTTGCCGGAAATGTCGGTGCTAAGGGTGTGATCGGCGGACACGTAGTAAGCGTCGCCGCTTTTGGCGAATTGGGCGCGGGCGGGCGTGGCGACGGTCAATGCGGCGGCGCAGAGCGTCGTAACGAGGAAGTGAGAGGGTTTGAACATGGCTTTTTCTTTTCGAGGTGGATGACCGGCAAACGGCGACGCGGCGTGATGCTCGCTCAGCGCGGTCTATCTATTCCTTCTGATTGTGCCGGGTCGCACCGGGACAGGTGAAACGCCGTTGAAAGTGAACTGTCGAGGCTTGGCGTTTTCGGTGCCGCCCGCACCCGCCGCATTCGTGATATGCAGGTCGTAGGTTTGCTTTGCGTCGCCGAATGTACCGGAGACCTGGAAGGTATCCACGTATTTTCCGTATCGGTCGCTGTAGTGGTATCCTCCATACTTAAACGACAAGCCCTTGCCGACGAAGTTCGCGGTCGCGGTCGGGTCTTCCAGAATGAAGCCGTTGGGAAAGGTGCCGCCACTGATGTTTGTCTTGCTTTTGTCGTTACCACTGGCATAGTCAATAGTTCCGCCGCCGAGATTCAGTGTGCTGGCGTTTCGGGCAAAGATAGCAAAAACGCTTGCGTTGCTGAGGTTTATGGTGCTGTTGTTCCAACTATTTATGTTATAATAAGGTCCACCGCCGAGGTTCACCGTGCTGGCGTCGTAACTTGCGATAATGGAAATGCTCGCGCGCGGAGCATCCACACGATGCTTGCCGAACACGTTCACGCCAAAGTAGGAATCGCCGACTTGGACTTGGTAGGTTCCTTTGGGGGATTTATCCTCAAGAACAATCACACCGCTCGCCAGAGTGAGCGTCATGGTGCCGGGCAGTGTTTTGAATGTGGTGTCTTTGCCGACAAAGATTTCGTTATTAATAACTTTGGTTTTGAGCGTGAAATCGCCGGTCATATAGTAAGCCTCGCCGCTCTTTATCAACTGGGCGTGGGCGGGCGTAAGGATAGTCGACGCGACAACAATGGTCGCGGCGAGCGCAATGGAGCGGTCTATGAAACGCATAACAGGATGTCCTTTCGTCGCCACGGCGGATAGGGCGACGTTTCTATTATTCGACGAGCGAGTGAGTTATCCTGCTTACTGTGCTTAGCGGGGTGCGTCGGGGTTCGCGGCAATCCACGCCATGATCGCCTCGTGCGAACGCTTGCCGTGCGCGGCGTACTCGTTGCGCGAGCGATGCGATTCGACATGGTAGTTTAAGCGTTCGGCGAGGGCGATCATATAGGCGTGACCGGACACGGCGTACTCGGCTTTTTCCTCGGCGGACAGGCGAATCAGCGCGGTGTATTCCGCAAACGACGCCTGTACCCGCAGGTCAAGGTACAGGTCGTCGCCGGCTCGGAGCAGAAACCAGAACTGAGGCTCGTTATTAATCACGTGCATAATGGCTTATTTTACCGGTGATTTGCGCCATCGCACAATGAGGGCAAGCGCGGGCAGGAGAAGCGCGAACGAACCCGACTCCGGCACGACCACCGGGGCGAGCGGCAGTCCGGCGTCGGACGCGATGGCGAGGTCGAGTGCGGAAATGTCGTAGCGCGTCCCCCGGAAGTAGACGACGCCGTTCATCATGTCGGGAATCAGGTCGTCGCCGGGGAGCGGAGAGCCGTTGCCGACGTGGTACAGGTTGCCGAAGGTGAGCGGAACCAGACCGCCGTACTCCGCGACCGCCGCGTCGCCATTAAAAAACGGAACGTCGTCGCCGTCAATATCCACGAGTTCGACGAACTGGTCAAAGATAGACTGGAAGTTGCCGGTCAGTTGACCGGTGCCGAAGTCGCGGAAGCCATTGAACGACAGCGCGTGTCCGGTCTCGTGCAGGAAAAACGAGTATGCATCGGTTCTGTCCATCGGCACGGGGGCGGTGCGTAGCGTCGGGTTCGGGTCGAACCATAGTTCGTTGGCGAGATAGTCTTGACCGATGTTGATTTTGATGTCGGCAGTGGCGGCGTTCGGGTCAATGCCGGTTTTGAGTTCGGCGGCGGCTCCCTACTCGAACGTGTTGATGCCGCCGATGTTGGCGACGAACGACGACGTGACACTGCGCCCGTTGCCGGTCGGGATATCGGGAAAGCCGATTAAAACTTCGAGACTGCTGTCCACGCCGAGGTCGAAGCGCGAAACCCAGTCGTTCCCGGCAGCGTTCATGTGGCTGGTAATCTCATCATAATAGTCGGAGAACGCGCTACCGGGATCGTTGAACGACACGTTGAAGGTGACGGCGGGTCGGGCGATAGCGAAAGACGCGGCGGCGGCGCAAAGGATTGCGGCGCGGGCGAACGGATGGCGTAAGAAAACACGCATAGCAAAACCCCTTTCGTCGCGCCTACGGTAAGGAGGCACAATTGCCGAACGTAATGCGGGCGGCGATGCCGATTGTTTCGCCGTCGCCGCCCGCGCTTCCTGCTTAGTCACCGATTTTTTGCGGGCGCGTTACGGCACGGTGACGACGCGCCGCCCGCGAAGCCGCGCCGAGGCGATAATCGCCGCGTTGTTCGCCGGAACGCTAACAGTGGTATCGTCGCCGTCCGACACGTAAACGCTACTTTTGCCGAGTTTATTGAGCCAATCGGTGATGCCCGATTCGCCTTCGACGGCTTGAATGCGCGGCAAACGCATCGGGTCAAAGTTTTCCGAGTAGGGCGACGGAGACGGGTTCGCGCCGACAAGCAGAACGGAAGCATTCATGTACGGGCGTCCGGCGAACGTTCCCCGCGCCAGTAACGCCGCGCTCTTCGGCGAAATGCCCATCGGAAGCGCGACGCTGGTCACGCTCGTATCCGGCAGAATCGCGTTAATCTTTTGCACCGCGCCGCCGAGTTCGGCTTGCACCTGTGCGTCGGTGAGCGATTTGAGCGAACGGTGCGTGACGGTGTGGTTGCCGATTTCGCAACCGATGTCGCGCAGGTGCTTGAACTTCGCGGCACGATCCTTTGCCACGCCGAACGCCGATTCGGGTAGCACGTAGAACGTGGCGACAACGGGAAAGTCGGGATATTTTTTGGCGAAGGCTTGCAAGATTCCGACCGCGCAGTCGGGGTCAATGTCGCTCATGGGAAGGTAGCGAAACTGCGTCGCGTCGGCGTCGTCGAACGTCAGCACCACGGGGCTGGCTCCTTTGGGCAGGTTCATCTTTCCCGCGAGCAAATCCTGAAGCGCGACGGGGCGGTAATGTTCGCGGCGCAGTCGCTCCAAATCTTCGCGGAAGTCGGCGGCGGTGCGGTCGTAGCGGGTCGGCTTTTTGGTGATCCGGTGATACTCCAGAATCGGAACCAGTCCGGCTTCGTTCGCGGGGCGATTGGACACAGGCAACGCGGCGACACTCGGCGCGGGCATCGGCGAAGCGGGCGCGACCGGCGACGAGGGAGCAGCGGACGCTTGCGCGGACGGGGCAACCGTCGCCGTCGTTACGGACGGCGTGGAACAACCGGCAAGCCACAACGGAAGGCAGACAAACGTCATTGGCAATGCGGTATTTCGGAACGTCATAATGCAGGATTTCGACACGATGGGCGCGAATTACTTCTTTACGCGAGCCGTCCGCGACGACGCCGCCGAAAAGGAAAGTTCGATCATGAAAAGTTTCTTGTGCGGGGCGGCTTTCGCAGGCGCGACGCTTCTTTTATCCGGTTGCCAAAGCGGGAACGGTGGCATGACAACCACGGCGTCCCCCACCACGGTTGCCGCGTCCGCCTCGCCCGTGGCGGTGGCAACCGCGCCAACGCCAACGCCCGTGCCGTCACCCTCCCCGACACCGCCGGGTTTGCAGGTCAAACTCACCGAACCGGTGCGCGGGATTTATATTTCCGGTTGGGTAACGGGTGGCACGACGCGATGGAACGAACTGCTGAACCTTGTGGACAAGACCGAAATCAACTCGGTCGTGATTGATGTCAAGGAGGACGGCATGATGTCGTATGCAACACCGGGTATTCCGCTCGCGGTCGCGGTCGGCGCGAATCAGAAGATGATCCCCGATATTGACGCGAAAATGGCGCAGTTATCAAAACGCAAAATCTACAGTATCGCCCGCATCACCTGCTTCCGCGACCGGATCACCGCGAAAAAACGTCCCGACCTTGCCGTGCAAACCACCGGGGGCGCACCGTGGCGCGACCGTTCCGGGCATTACTGGCTCGACCCGTACAACAAGGAAAACTGGGATTACAACGTCGCCGTCGCCGCCGATGCCGCACAGCGCGGGTTTGGCGAGATTCAGTGGGACTACGTGCGCTTTCCGTCGGAAGGGGCGCGGGCGGGGCGCGTCTACCCGGCAAAGACGAAAGGTGATTTACGTTCCGAGGCACGGGTAATCGCCGAGTTTTTGCAGTACGCCCGCGAAAAGTTGAAACCGTACAACGTCGTTGTATCCGCCGATGTGTTCGGTCTGACGGTTGCCGCGAAGCCGGACTACGACATGGGAATCGGGCAGAAAATTGACCTGATGATGCCGCACCTTGACGTTGTTTGCCCGATGATCTATCCGTCGCACTACGGGCGCGGCGAATACGGGATCGCGCACCCGAACGCTTCGCCGTACAAAACGATTTCGTTTGCGATGCGCGATTCGGTGGCGCGGGTGAAGGGGACGAACTGCCGCGTCCGCCCGTGGCTACAGGATTTCTCGCTCGGTGTGCGCTACGGCGAACCGGAAGTGCGGGCGCAAATCAAGGCAACCCGCGAACACGGCGTCGAGGAGTACCTGCTTTGGAACGCCTCGAACCGCTACACGGCTTCCGCGCTGGTTCCGCTGAAAGTGAAGACGGAGCCGAAGTCCGCGAAGAAAGCGGCAAAGCCCGCCGCGTCGCCGTCGCCGGACGCGGCATCATCGTCGCCCGCCGCGAGTGGCACACCGACCCCGGTGGCGTCCCCTTCGCCGACACCTTCTGTTTAAGCGGTACATGGGGAGCGACACGCACGGAACGTGTGCGTGTCGCTCCCCGTGGTTTTGGTTACGGGGGCTATTTTTTGCGCCGGATAACAGCTGCCCCCAGCACAATACCCGGCAACAGAAGTGCGAAGGTTCCCGTTTCCGGCACAACCGCTGCGGTCGGAGCCGCGCCGTTGAACGTGAACTGACGCGGGACGTTGTTCGCTATGCCACCCATGCCCAGAGGGTTTTGCAGAAACACGTCATAGGTTTGCAACTCACCACCGACCGTGCCGGTCACTTGGAACCGGTCGGCAAATCGGTTGTAGGCAGGCACGAAGCCGTACTCGCCGTAGGTATACCCCAAGCCCGTGCCAACAATATCCAGAGTGGAACCGGTACTGTTGAGGATAATGCCGTTCGCAAGTCTGCCGCCGCTAACACGGAACCGACTCGAATCGAAGCCGGTGGCAAAATCAATGCCGCCGACGGAGGTAGTGTTGTTGATGTTGACAACACTGTTGTCGAAGCCAGTGACATCGAAAACATTACCTCCCGTGATATTCGTGATGCTGGTGCCGAAGCCGGTGGCATAGGTGACGGCTCCCCCGCTGATAGCGGTGGTGCTGGTGTCGTAGCCACCGGTGCGGAAAACGGTGTTACTGCCGCCGATGGCGATATTGTGGTTGCCGAACACTGCCACCCCTGCGAAGCCGTTTGTACCACCGGGGGAGAAGGTAGTGACCGCGCCGGTCGCCACGGTAAGCGTTATGCTACCGGGAACGTCGGAAAAGTCGGTGTTTTTGCCGACAAACACTTCGCTACCGGAAACATCGGTGTTGAGGGTGTAATCGGCGGTCGTGTAATACGCGGTGCCGGATTGCGTGAACTGCGCGGTGGCAGAGCGGACGCAAACCCCGGTGAAAGCAAGGGCAATGAACATCGCGGTCGTCAAACGAGTTGTGGATACAGACATGACACGGATCCTTTGCGTCGCGCCGGTAGTCGGACAACTCAAAGTTCGTCCGTTGCACGATAGCCGGAATAGTTTTGGCGGCGACG
>JACMIU010000418.1 GCA_014380985.1 Armatimonadota bacterium
ATTGCGCGGCGACTTCGTGAACCACGGTACGCCACAGCCGCGACGTTTCTAAGACGTTCGCCTTGTCCACCGAGCAAAGTTTTTTGCCGCGTTTTTGCGCCGCCGCGAACGCGACCTGAGCGATTCGCGCGATTTCCGGTTTCGTGTAGACGCACGTATCCACCGCCCGCTCTCCGTCGTTTGATTTCGGTTGTCCGAAGTACAGTCCCCCGGTCAGTTCGCGCACGACCAACACGTCCAATCCGCCCGCGACAATATCAGCGCGAAGCGGCGACGACGCGGCAAGGGCGGGCGATAGAATCGCCGGGCGCAGATTGGCGAACAATTCGAGATGCTTGCGAAGCGGGAGCAGTGCGCCGCGTTCGGGGCGCAGGTCGGCAGGTTCGATTAGGTCGTACTTCGGTGCGCCGACCGCGCCCAGCAGAATCGCGTCCGACTCACGGCACAGTTGGAGGGTTTCGGGGGGCAAGGGATGTCCAGTAGCGTCATACGCCGCCCCACCGACTAAGGCGTCGGTCAAGGTCACGTCCAGCGCGAACGTTTCGGCGACGGCTACAAGAGCGCGTTTGCCCTGTTCGATGATTTCGGGTCCGATTCCGTCCCCGGCAAGCACGGCGATTTTTGGCATAGGTTGTTATTCGATCTGTTCAAAGCGGATGTCTTTGTAGCGAAAGATTAACCGATTCTGCGCCGCGCCGTCAAGTTGCCGAACGCGCTTGTGCCTGCCTTTACTCGTATTGGTAGCGGCGTCGAAGTTGTTCACCATTTCGGTGCGGTCGTAGGATTCGATTAGGAAACCGTCCTCGAAAATCAATTCATGAACGTTTTCGTGGAACGGCAGTTCTACTCCCGTGACATGAAGCGATGCCGGATAGTCGTCACGCCATTCATCTATCAGCAAGCCCCCAGTAAAGGCGATTAGCGGTTCATTCGCGTCGAAACTATACCCACATAGCGCACCTTCCTTGCTATAGGCGGTGTCAAAAAGTAACGGAGGATTGTCCAAATCATGCTGTGCCGGATCAAGAAAGACCGTAGCATGGGATAGCCGCAGAACGTTGTCCATTGCGTCCATCGAAAAGTCCGCTATCCACCCGCGATAATTACACGTCATCGTATCCATGACGGCGATACCGTGCGCGGCGGGCGTAAAGAAGCCGTAGCCGCCAACACCGGCGATTAGCCACTGCTTGCCAACGTATCGCAGAACATCGAACGCTTGATCGGTCACGGCGTGGTATCCGCCATATCACACTCCCTTTTCCAAGAACCGCCGCGCCGATTCCGCGAACATCAAAATGCCAGACTCCAGCGGCGCGTCGCCGTAGTCGTATTTGGGGGTGTGGAGCAGGTGTTCGCAACCCGTGCCGAGGCGGAACATTCCGCCGGGGATTTTTTGCGCGTAGTAGGCGAAGTCTTCCGCCCCCATCGTCGGTTCGGGCAGTTCCACGATGTTTTCCGCGCCCAGTACGTCGCGTCCGACTTCGCGCACGAGGTTCATCACGCTGGTATCGTTCACCGTTACGGGGGTTCCGTAACTGTAGGAGAACTCATACGTCGCCCGGTGCGCGGCGCAGATTCCGGCGATAATCCGCTCGATGCGCTCCGGCAGTTCGTCCCGTAGTGCGGGCGATAGGGCGCGAACCGTTGCGCCGAGTTTCGCCGTACCGGGAATCACGTTCGTCGCGGCGGGGGTTCCCGCGAAAAACTGCGTGACCGACACCACGGCGGGCGTTGTCGGAGAAATCTCCCGCGAAACGATGGATTGCAGGTTGGAGACGATTTGCGCCCCGACCGCGATAGGGTCAATCGTATCGTGCGGATATGCCCCGTGTCCGCCCTTGCCGTTTATCGTCAGCAGGAACTGATCCGAGGACGCCATGACCGCCCCGTCGCGCACCCCGACCACGCCGGGCGCGAGGCGGGGCCAGCCGTGGAGCATCAGAATCGCGTCCACATCGTCAACGACTCCGGCGGCAACCAAAACGTCCGCGCCGCGCACGGTTTCTTCGGCGGGCTGAAAAACGAGTTTGATGCGACCGGGTGGCAGGTCGTCTTTGAGGCGGTTCAGTACCAGTGCCGCGCCCATCAAATTGGCGGTATGTCCGTCGTGACCGCAGGCGTGCATGACGCCGGGGATTTGCGATTTGTACGCGGTCTCGCGCTCCTCATTGATGGGCAAGGCGTCCATGTCGCCGCGCAGGGCGAATGTTTTGTCGCCGCGTCCTTGCCCCGACTCGATAACACCGACCACACCCCACGTGTCCCCGACCCGCGTTTCGTGCGCGATGCCGTTCCGCATCAGCATTTCGGACACGATTCCGGCGGTGCGCTCCTCGGAGCCGGATAGTTCGGGGTGTTGGTGCAGGTCGCGGCGCAGGGCGATAATTTCGGGAAGCACGTCCGCGACGGCAGCGCGAAGGCGAGGCAAAAAGTCGATGGTTGTCATGGTTGCATTATACAACGAACGAAGGGAAAGGGAGAACGGGGCGATTCGCACGCCCGACCTGCCGATTAAGAGTCGATAACCGTTTGCCTTCGACCCGTTTTGTGGACGGATAAGGGATGGAAACGGAAAGCGTCCGGAGACGCGAGCTGCTCTACTAACTGAGCTACGTTCTCCAAGCAAACAAACAAGCCGATTCGGATAAAGGGCGCGATGGGATTTTCTCGCCCCGAAGGGCGAGCCAAGAGTCGAACTTGAGGTACCAGATAACCCAAACACTACGACCCGAACTGGCACAGCGGCGGCAGGACTTGCACCTGCGATCCTTTGATCCAAGATAACCAACTTCTAACGACCCGCGCCCGCCGAAGCCGGAGCGGATAAGAAGGCGAAATCGGGCAGCCCGGCTCGCGCCGGAGTCAAATGCTCTACTAACCTGAGCTACGCCGCAATACACTAAAAGCAAGTGCGAACGGGAAAGGCTTTCCTGACTGGACTCGAACCAGTGACCCGATAACCGTTCTCGGTCGGCTCAAACCGACAATACATTAGCACGTCGGTTTGAGCAAGGAGATGAAAACGAAACTGCCCTACCCACTGGGCGACAGGTAAGCCTTGCCGTTCGCGCTTGCAATGACTTTATCGCCGTGCGAGCGCGTTTTGCTAAGCGAGGCAAGATGGCAGCGCGTAGCGGGCGAGGATGCCCTCTGCGAAGGCGCGGATTTGTTCACGTAACGCTACCGGTTCCATCACTTCCATTTCTTTACCGGCGCGAAGCAGATAGTCGAACGCTTCATTATTGACTTCAAAACGAAGCGTGAGCGTTGCCCAGCCGTCGCTACCCGGTTCCGATTCGCTTTCGATTTCGATAAGCGGGCTTCCGGCTTGACGCAAGCGTCCGCGCCCCCGTGCTGACACGCGAACCGTGACCGGGTAGCGCGGCACATTTATTTTGAACTCGGCAACAGAGCGTTCCCAAAACGCGGCAAGGCAGAAACCTATGGGACGTTCAAAGCACATGCCGGTTTCGGTCGCCGCCCGAATGCGTGACACGCGGTAGGAGCGGGTGTCACCTTCCGTTTGTGCGACCAGATACCAGACACGCCCTTTGGCAACCAGACCGAGTGGGGCGATAACGCGCTCCACGATTTCACCGTCGCCGCGCTCGTAAGTGGCTTGCAGTGTTGCCTGTCGCCACACGGCATCCTGTAGCATGGGAAGTAGCGGGAACGTTTCCACGACTGGGAACCAACCGCCGCCGTCAATATGAATGCGTTCGCGCACACGCTCGGCGTCCTGCCGCGCCGCTTCGGACAAACTCGCCGACAATTTGATACGCGCCGCTTCCGCCGCCTTGCCCAGCCCCATATCCGCGAGCAACTTTGAGGCGACCGGCACGAACAGCGTTTGCGCTTCCGCCGTGTTGAGTCCTGTCAAGTTGGTGCGATATGGCACGAGTAGACGCCAGCCTCCGTTTTTGCCGCGTGTCGCCACCACCGGAACCCCTGCGCCGCTTAACGCCGCCATATCCCGCAGAATCGTCCGCTCCGATACCTCAAGGCGCGTGGCGAGCTCGCCCGCCGTGAGCGATTTTGCTGTTTGCATTAGTAGCAACAAAGAAAGTAATCGGTCGCCGCGCATTGTTTTTCTAAATAGGACAGAGGGTGTCAGGAATCCTTCCGTACACTACATCTGCCCGAATAAAAACGAGGCATTTTGGAGGATGTTATGCAAATGGATATACGTCCGCTCACCGGACAGGTCGCCGTGGTCACGGGAGCGACGCGCAGTTTGGGACGCGCTATGGCTATCGAACTCGGCGGCGCGGGAGCCACGGTGTACTGCACCGGGCGTAGCGTGAACGGTGTGCTGATGAACCCGGAGCGCACCGAAACGCTGGAAGAAACCGTGCAGATGGTCGCCGAACGCGGCGGCAACGCGATTCTGGTGCGCGTGGATCACACCCGACCGGACGAAGTGAAACAACTTTTCGAGCAGGTCGCACGGGAGCAGGCGGGGCGACTTGACCTTTTAGTGAACAATGTTTGGAGTGGCGACGATGTGACCGAATGGCAAAAAACCTTCTGGGAGCATTCGCTCGAAAAAGGCTTGCAACTTTTGGAACGCGGCGTGAACACGCACTTAATTGCCGCGCACTACGCCGTGCCGCTTCTTCTTGCTCGCAAAACCGGTGCAATCGTGTTCACCCACGATGGCGAGAATGGCCCCATTTACTACAACCTTGCTAAAAACGCGGTGAAGCGCATGATGGTTCAAATGGCGGAGGAACTGCGCCCGCACGGTGTCGCCGCGCTGACCTTCACATCCGGCTATATGCGCGGTCACGCGGCACGATACGGCTTTGACGCGGCGGAAACGTCGTGGCGCGACAACCACGACCTTGCCGGTTCCGAAACGCCGTTCTACAGTGGGAGAGGATTGGTCGCACTACTCGCCTCGCAAACGGTCTTGGAACGCTCTGGCTCGAACGTCAGTTCCGCCCATTTAGCCCGCCAGTTCGATATTCGAGACGTAGACGGTTCACAGCCGTATTGGGGCGAAGAATGGGAGAAAAGCCAAGGCATCGCCGTTTCCTAAAACAGCGACAACTGTTTTTGCCCGCGGCTTGATAGGGCGGCGCGGTTTGCTAAAACTCGTCCGCGTCCCACACCGGCGGAAACGTGTTGCCTTCCGCGCTTCCCACATCCGACCAAATTGTTTCGCAGTCATGAAGTCGCCAGCCGGTCGGCGTTCGGCGAAGAATGATAACGAATTCGCACTGCAAACGCGGGGACGATCCCGCAACGGTTTCGCGCACGGCGACGTGGCAGGTGTCCGGCGTCATCCAAAGTACTCGGTCGGGAACCACACCGGGGTCTATGTAGCCGGTATCGTGTGCGGCTTGACGGATCGCAGGGCGCAGAGACGGCAGAAAGAGCGCGGTTTGCACAGCGACAAGCACGTAAGGCAAGAGTGGAAGGGACAGCAACACCGCGAGCGATACGCGCCGTGCCGCTTGCCGACGGTGGGCGTCGAACGTATCGCCGGGTAGCCGCTTGATAATGTGTCGGGTCGCCGCGCATAGTCCCGCGACAACGAGATAGGCGAGGAAAAAGTACAGCATACAGTAGAATATAGGTTGCCTTGTTTCCCCTTCAGAACAGCGACAACTGTTTTTGTCCCGGCGGGGTGGCGTTTGGTAAGCCGAGGCGTTCGCGCAAATCCGCGATGGTTGCCGGGGCGTGTCCCTCGAAGAAGTTCCGCACGAAAACGTAAATCGGCTCCGGTGACGATTGCCGCGCTTCGGCTAAACGTCGCGCCCAGTCGGCGATTTCCATCCCCCGGTCGAACTGGCGTTCGTCGAAGCGGGCAACGCTGTTTTCGATGCCGAGTAGCCGGACGTAGCGAAGCGCACCACCGCAATCGGTGCGCTCCGTGGTGGCAACGGAGATGCCGCGTTCAGCGAGTGTCGCGGCAATATCGGTGTCCGTCCACGTGGCGTGGCGCACCTCTACTACCCACGGCAACCCAGCGACCCCCGACCGCCCCGACGCCAAAGTATCGGCGAACGCGGTCAGCGTGTCGAACTGCAGGGCGTCGAAATCGGGCGGCAACTGCAGGAGTAACGCGCCCAACTTGTCGCCGAATTCGCCCGTCACCAACAAGCCG
>JACMIU010000419.1 GCA_014380985.1 Armatimonadota bacterium
GCCGAAAAGCGAACCTGCCGCGCCGGAACCGCCACCCGTCGCGCCGCCCGCGCCCGACCCGCCCGCGCCGGTAACGGAGCCGGGCGACCCGACGTAGGGATTTGGGTAGGTAGAATACAATCATGGGAACCGCACGACGCGATCACTTTAGTCCCGCGCCCGCCCCTTCGTCCGAGGGCGCGGCGGAATCGTTCGCTCCGGTTTCGCGGGTGCGCGTTTTGGGGGCGGTGGTCGCCGTGGTTATCGCGGTGCTGGTGGGGCGGCTCTACGTTTTGCAGGTCGTGGGCGGCACGGCATACCGCGCCAAAGCCGATGATAACCGGTCGCGCATGGTTCGCGCCGTCGCCCCTCGCGGCGTGATTACCGATTCGGACGGCAAGGCGTTGGTGTCGAACACCGCGCAGTTTACCGTTTTCGTAGACCCCGACGAACTCCCGAAAGACCCGGTGGAGCGCGAAGCCGTGCTGGATATTCTCGCGCCGCTGGTGTCGCTTCCGCCCAAAGATGTTGCCGAACTCAAGGCGAAAACCGGCACACAAAACACATCGGTGGGGATTGACGCGAAAGCCGCCCGCAAAACCCGGTCGCGGGAGCCGGTCGCGGTCGCCGAGGGCGTTTCGATGCACGTTCTGTCGGCGATTGACGAAAACGAGTGGCGACTGCCCGGCGTCACGAAGGTGATTGACCCGGTGCGTCGCTACGAGCGCGGAACGTTCGCCGCGCACCTTTTGGGCTACATCGGGCCCGTCACGCCGGACGATTTGAAGAACGCCAAACTCAAAGAACGGGGCTACCAGTCGGGCGATTTTCTGGGCAAGGACGGCATCGAGAAATCGTATGACTTTTTGCTGAACGGCAAAGAGGGCGGGACGCTCTACGAGATTGACGCTCGCGGTCGGCGCAAACAGGCACTCGAAGAACTCGCACCCACGGTCGGAGCGACCATCCAACTCACGCTGGAGCGGCAGGTGCAGGAGGCGGCGGAGAACGGTTTGAAGGGCAAAGTCGGGGCGGCGGTGGCGATTGACCCGCGTACCGGGGCGGTGCTGGCTCTGGCGTCCGCGCCGACCTTCGACCCGAACGTGCTGGCGCGTCGTCCGCTTCTCGCCCGGACGTGGAAGGCGATTAACGACCCCAAAGCCGCGCCGCTTCTTGACCGCGCCATCGCGGCGGCGGAGCCACCGGGTTCGACGTTCAAGATTGTGACCTCGGCGGCGGGCTTGGGCGAGGACAAGGTGAACGCGACCGATGGTTTCCTGTGCCGGGGCGGGCTGTCGTTCGGCGGGTACTTCAAGCGTTGCCACGGAACCCACGGCGGCGTTTCGCTGAACCGTGCCCTCGCGCAGTCGTGCGATACCTACTACTATCAGGTAGGTCGGCTGGTCGGGGCGGATACGCTGGCGGACTGGGCGGGCAAGTTCGGCATCGGGCAACCGTCGGGAATTGATCTGCCGAACGAGAAGAAAGGGCGAATGCCGACCCCCGCATGGAAAGCAAAAATGGCTCCGGTTTACGGCAACCCCGATCCCGCATGGTATCCCGGCGACACGGCGAATATCGCCATCGGGCAAGGCGACATTATCGCCACGCCTTTGCAGGTCGCACAACTGTCGGCGGCGGTGGCGAACGGCGGAACGCTCTATGTGCCGTACACGGTGGCAAGCGCGAAAAGCATCATCGGCGAAACGGTTTACACGGCGAAACCTAAAGTGCTATCGAAAATCGGCTTAACGGCGCGGGACATGGCGTTCATCGCGGCGGGAATGCGCTCGGTGGTAACGACCGGCACGGGGCGCGGCGCGGCGATCCCCGGTGTGGCGGTAGCGGGCAAATCCGGCACGGCGGAAAAGAAGTCCCGCGAAACCGGACAAGATATGAACGTGGCATGGTTTACCTGCTACGCGCCTCTCGAAAAGCCGGAAATCGCGGTGTGCGTGATGCTGTATTCCGGCAAGGGCGAGGCACTGCACGGCGGTTCGTCGGCGGCTCCAATTGCGCGGGCGATGATTATGGCGCATATGGCGCGGCAGAAAAAGGCGAAGATGATTTCGGCGAAGGTCGTAGCGAGGCAGGAATGAGTGACGAGCCGCTCGGAGCCGATGTTGCCAATCAAGGCTTCATCGGAACGCTTACCGGCGAAACAAACGCGCACGGCGAACCGATACTTCGTTGGTGGAGCATCGGAAGATTATGGCGTCTTGCCGACGCGTTACCTTATACTGAGACGCCGCTCGAAGAACTCAACTTTGTTTTGGATAATCACAGTAACCTTGTTGCGTGTTTAGACGGTCGCGCCCTTTTGAATCGGGATGTCGCCGAAAAAGCACGTCGCATTTGGGAAGCCGACTTAAACTACCCGATTATTTTGATAGGGGATCAGTGGATTGCGGATGGCAGTCATCGCGTTATGAAAGCGCATGCGCTCGGCTTGCCGACAATTCGCGTGGTACGTTTCGCCGTGGTCCCCGTACCGGACTTTGTGCGAAGCCGGGAAGACTTCATCCGTTAGTCACGTTCCCCGCGTCGGCGTATCGTTTCCTTTCGACGCTTGACGTTTCCTTTCGCTTATCGCTACAATGGATGCAACCTGACACACCGGAGCATAGCCCCTTGCGATTTCGCCAGATTCACTTAGACTTTCACACGTCCGAAGCCATTGAAGGTATCGGCGCATCATTCACCAAGGAGTCGTTTCAAGACGCGCTTCGCCTCGGACATGTAGACAGCATCACCGTTTTCAGCAAGTGCCACCACGGCTGGGCGTACCATCCTTCGGACGCGAACGAAATCCACCCGCACCTGTCGTTCGATCTTTTAGCGGCGCAGATAGAAGCCGCGCACCAAATCGGGGTTAAAACGCCGGTTTATATTTCGGCGGGCTTGGACGAAAAAGAAGCGCGTCGCTCCCCGCAGTGGCTGATTCGCAACGCCGACGACCGCACGAATTGGGTGGACTCGTTCCTGAAACCCGGCTACCACCAGTTCTGCCTCAACTCGCCGTACCTTCCCGTTCTCCTCGCACAGATTGACGAAGTGGTGCGCCGCTACGACGCCGACGGGATTTTCCTCGACATCGTGGGGGTGCGCGACTGCGTTTGCCACACGTGCCTTGCACAGCTTCGCGGCGCGGGACACGACCCGACCAACCCGGCGCACGTTCGCGCCCTCGGCGAGAAAACGTATGCGAACTACACGCGGCGTGTGCGCGAAACGATTGATGCCGTGAAGCCCGGTTTGCCCGTGTTTCACAACGCCGGGCATATCTCGCAGGGGCGGCGCGATCTCGCAACGATGAACACGCATCTCGAACTGGAATCCTTGCCGACCGGGGGCTGGGGCTACGACCATTTCCCGCTGTCGGCGCGATACGCGCAAGGCTTGGGGATGAAGTTCCTCGGCATGACCGGCAAGTTTCACACGTCTTGGGGCGAGTTCGGCGGCTTCAAGCACCCGAACGCTCTACGCTACGAAGCGGCACTTTCGATAGCGAACGGCGCGAAGGTATCGGTCGGCGACCAGTTGCACCCGTCCGGCTTGATGGACACCGCGACCTACGCCCTAATCGGCGCGGCGTACTCGGAAGTCGAAGCGAAAGAGCCGTGGTGCGACAACGTGGTTTCCATAGCCGATGTCGCTTTGCTCTCGGCGGAATCGGCGGGCGGCAAACCCCTGCGAACCGTGGGCGGCGACCACGCCGACAAGAACGACGCGGGCGCGGTGCGCGTTCTGCTCGAATCGCACATCCTGTTCGACGTGGTAGATACGCAGTCGGATTTCGCGCCGTACAAGGTCGTTATCCTGCCGGACTTGATTCGCGTCCAAACGGAGGGGGGCGACTTGGAAGCGAAACTGCGCGAATATGTCGCGGGGGGCGGCAAGATCTTAGCCACGGGGCAATCGAACCTGAACGCGGTGGGCGACGCTTTTGTCCTCGACTTAGGCGCGACGTGGCAAGAGCCGAACGCCCTGTCGCCCGATTACTTCCGCCCGGATTTCGCGCCGGGGCAACTGTCCGAAGGCGCGGCGTTCGTGTTCTACGCGCCGGGTCAGCGCATCGCTCTGTCGGACACCGGCACGGCACTCGGAATGCGCGGCGACTCGTATTTCAACCGCACGGCGGAGCATTTCTGCTCGCACCAGTTCGCGCCGCCATCGGGAGCGTTCGACACGCCCGGCATGACCGAAGGCGCGGACGGCATTTACGCGGCGTGGAACCTGTTCGACGAGTACGGCACGATGGGCAGTTTAATCGCCCGCGAAACGCTGACGTTCGCCTTGCGCCGGTTGCTGAACGGGCGCGAAACCCTGACCACGAACCTGCCCGCGCAAGGCATCGTTACCCTGATGGAACAGCCGGGCGAAGTTGACGCAGGAACTGCGTCAGGGTACATCTGCCATTTGCTCTATGCGTCCCCGGTGCGGCGCGGCAAAAGCATCGAGGTTATCGAGGACATCCTGCCGATGCTGGATACCACGGTCACGCTACGGCTTCCCAAACCGGTGACGGTGGCGCGGCTACAACCGAGTGACGAACCGCTTGCCCTGACGCCGAACGCCGACGGCACGGTATTGTTCACCGTGCCGCGCTTCGAGTGCCACCAGATGATTGTTTTATCGTAGCCCCGCGCCGCGAAGCAAAGCGTCCGCCCATGCCGCGTCCTCCGGCGTGAACGGTGGCACGGCGATTTCGCGGGCGTAGTTCACGCGGCGGGCAATATAATTGGCGTCATAGCACCGGGTAAAAGCGGCTTGCAAGTCAAGCGGCACGGGCGCAACGTCGGGCGTCAGCGGAAGCGCAATCGTCGGCAGGGGTTCGCGCAAGCCGACGCGCCAGAACGCCCACGCCTCCGGCACGAAAGAATCGCGCAATGTTACCAGATATTCCCACGCGCCGTGCCGGGCGATTTCCTGCTCCTCGACGAAAAC
>JACMIU010000420.1 GCA_014380985.1 Armatimonadota bacterium
GCATATTTTTGTCTTTCGTGGTGCTCGATTGTCCGTGTCAAGGATAAAACGATTTTGACACGCCACCAATTATAGGAAAACTACGGGCTTTCTTTACCTGCTAACGGTACCGTATGGCTATTCAGATCTTTTAATTATGCTGTAAAATAGCGGCATGACAGTTCCCGCCTTAGTTAGTGCCTTGAAAAACGTTCCTGATTTTCGCAGAAAGATGCTCTCCACCGTGAATTGTTCCGTTGATAGCGGTTCTACGGCGCGAGTGTCAAGCAAAGAGTGCGTTGGCAAGGCGACCTCTTGCGGCGAATCGTAAGGAAGCATTACGGCTAATCGGTTGCCTCACATCAATAAAAACTGAATAGCCGTAGGGATTTCGCCGGTATGCAGGAAAAAGTTTGCCGCGCCCCGAACAGAGCGTTTAACTATGTCCACGAAAGCCATTCTTCGTCTGCTGTTCGGGTGCGCGATTGCCGCCCTGATACTGATTTTTCTACTGCCCGCCATCGGCATCCCGAAGTCGTATCTGCTTCCACCCGGCGTGATACTGGGGGGGGCGAAGGGCAAAACCGTGGCGTACATCACCGGGAAAAACACCGGGCAGAACCCGAACCCGTTCCGATCCACGGAAAAGGTATGGTACGTCAACTATCAGTACCGCGTCACGCCACCCGAAAACTTGTTAGAAAAGCCAACCGCCGACGAACTGAAAAAGAAAAAGGTGTACAAGGGGCACACGTCGGTTCCTGAAGAACTTTACAACCGTGTACGTAACCCGAAGAAAGTAAGCGAGCCGCAAAACGACGCTTTGCCGGAAACAGTTCCTATCAAATTTGAAGTCACGCGCCCCGACATTAGCGCGATTACAAAGGATGGAACCTTCGGTAATGATCAGGGGGGCGGCGCACTGCTCGGTTCGTGGATACTTTTCTTTCTGGGGATTTTTATATTAGGCTATATGATTGCGCCGCTCCTACAAAAAGTGATGCTACGTGAGGAATACTAAGTAAAAAATCGGAAATACATTCTACTATTCCTGTGTCGTCACGCTCTCGAAACTCGTCCAAAATAGTGGAATGTATTTCCGATTTTTTACTAAAGCGATAGGGTTATTATATATCCGACTGATTCGGTCGCCGGGCTATAAGCAACACCGATAGCGTCGCGCAAAAACAAGAGCAAAATAAGAGATGGATTCTCCTTGTAAAAGTTCGTGAAATCCGGTACAAAGTATACGTTTCCCGATAGGACACCGGAGCGGTATGACCGGTAGACCAAGCGAAAACCCGTTTCGCTTGTGGCAAGCGCGGCAGGAGTTCGACCCGATGCCCGCGAAACATACCTGCGGAAAGTTTTTAGCGATTCTCTATGGCGCATATTTTCAAACCCAGTAGCAACACCTTCGCCGTTCTGACCATCTTGGGCGGCGCGGCACTACCGGTCGCTCTTATTTTAGGCATCTCCCAGTTCACGCGCTCCGGCTACGTGACCAAAGTTGGTATCGCCTACGAGCAACCGGTTCCGTTCTCGCACGAACACCACGTCAACGAACTCGGCGTAGACTGCCGCTACTGCCACACGTCGGTAGAAAAATCGTCGAACGCGGGCTATCCTTCGACCCATACGTGTATGTCGTGCCACTCGCAAGTGTGGAGCAACTCGCCGCTTCTCGAACCGATACGCGAATCGTATGTAAAAAACGTGCCGCTCAAATGGACGGTACTCAATAAAGTTCCCGATTTCGTCTACTTCAACCACTCGATTCATATCAATCGCGGCGTATCGTGTAACAACTGCCACGGTCCCGTTCAGGCAATGCAGATGGTCTACAAGGGCAACGCCTTCCAGATGCGCTGGTGCTTGGAGTGCCACCGCAACCCGGAAAACTACGTCGGACCGCAACAGAACATCTGGGAACTGTACCAGAAACTGCAACGCGGCGACACTCTGACGCCCGAAGAAGCGTCGCTCGCTAAAGGCATTCAGTACAAGCGAACGCCCGAAGAACTCAAAGTCGGCGAAGAGTGGCTGAAAAAGTACAACGTCAAGAAAGACCAACTCGGCGACTGCTCGATCTGCCACCGATAACATTTTTACCAATCCCGCGAACCGTTCGGCGGGATGGACACAAACCTAATGAGTGATAAAAACACCCTTCTTGCTTCTATGCAGGAAAAATTGCAGAACAAAGACGGTCGCCGAATGTGGCGGTCGCTGGAAGAGGTCGCCGACACCGAAGAGTTTAAGCAGTGGGTCGAGGACGAGTTCCCAAACCGCTTAGACTTGCTGAACATGGATCGGCGCAAGTTCCTCAAGGTCGGCGGGGCGGGACTTGCGCTCGCCGGTCTGACCGGTTGCCGCATCATGCCGCAGGTGAAAGCCGTGCCGTATGTGCGTTCGCCCGAAGATTTGGTGAATGGCATCGCGCTTGCCTACGCGTCCACGTTGTCGTGCCGGGGCTACGGCGTCGGCGTACTCGTTGAGCAGTACGAAGGTCGTCCCATCAAAATCGAGGGCAACCCACGTCACCCGGCGTCGCTCGGTGCTACCGATGTTTTCGAGCAAGCCGAACTTTTGCAGATGTACGACCCGGCGCGGTCGCAAAACGTCGTGCATAACGGCGAAATCGCCGGTTGGGACGAGTTCGCTACCGCGCTTCGTCAGCGACGCGGCAAGTTTTCCGGCGGTGCGCTTCGCATCCTGACCGGAACCGTCACTTCGCCGACCCTGACTGCGCAGATCAACCGTCTTATCGCCAAGTACCCCGGCACAGTGTGGCACGCCTACGAACCCGTGAACCGGGACGGCGCGGCACTCGCCGCACAAACCGTTTTCGGTCGTCCGGTAAACACTGTCTACAATCTCGAAAACGCCCGCGTGATCGTGTCGCTTGACTGCGATATTTTCAAAACCCTGCCCGGCAACGTCGCTTATGCGCGGCAATGGGCGAACGGTCGGCGTGTGCGCGGCGTCAACAACAGCGAAATGAACCGGATGTACGTGATCGAGTCTTCGACCACGACCACCGGCGCGTCTGCGGATCACCGCTTCCCGGTCAAGCCTTCCGAAATCGAAACGATTGCCCGCGCCATTTACTCCGGCGCGGATGCGAAGGCGCAACCGGTGACATGGCTCGCGCAGATGATCGCCGACATGGAAGCGAATCGCGGCGCGGTGGTGGTCATTCCCGGCGAACACTGCTCGCCCGCCGTCCACGCTTACGCGATGGCGATTAACGAAACGCTCGGTGCGGTCGGCAAAACCGTGACTTACACCGAACCGGTGGAAACGTCGCCCGCCGTTCATGGTGAGTCGCTTCAGAACCTTGTGACGGCGATGAACAACAAGCGCGTGGACACGCTGGTTATCCTCGGCGGCAACCCCGTTTTTGACGCGCCCGCCGATTTGCTTTTCGCCGACGCGCTGAAAAACGTCCCCAACTCGGTCAACTTCAACCTGTACGAGAACGAAACGTCGGAACTCGCTTCGTGGCACGTTCCGGCGACACACGCCCTCGAAACATGGGGCGATGCCCGCGCCTTTGACGGAACCGTGTCGCTCGTTCAACCGCTGATCGCGCCTTTATACGCGGGCAACAAGTCCGACACCGAACTGCTCGCGGAACTGCTGGATCAGCCTAAACTTGGCTATGACATTTTGCGTGACACCTACGCGCCGCTCGTGCAACCGAGCGTTGACCCGAAGGCGGTTGCCGCCCGCGGCGTCAACGGCGCGGAAGAGGGTAACCTCGAACGCTCATGGCAACAAGCGTTAATTAACGGCGTTCTGCCGGACAGCAAAGCCGCGCCGATTAGCGTCACGGTGAACGCGGCGGCGGTTGCGGCATTGCCCGCGCCGGTCGCAAACGCCGGTATCGAACTCAATTTCCGTCCCGACCCGCACCTTTGGGATGGTCGCTACGCCAACAACTCGTGGCTTCTCGAACTGCCGCGCCCCGTTACCACCGTGACGTGGGACAACGTGGCGGTGGTGTCGCCCGCGACCGCCAAGAAAATCGGCGCAGTCGCTCCGTATGGCGACTCGGAAGCCGAAGCGGCGGCGCGTATTTCGGGCAAGGCGGTTGTCGCACTGACCACCGCGCAAATGCCCGACGCGCTCAAAAAAGCGATGCGCGATGCTTCCGGCAAGCAAAATGTTGAAGGCGTTTCGATTCCGGTATGGATTCTGCCCGGTCATCCGAACGACGTGGTCACGGTCTCGCTCGGTTTCGGGCGCACCCGTTGCGGCGAGGTCGGCGACGATGTGGGCGTGAACGTGTACCCGCTCCGCACGTCGGACTCGATGAACTATGCAACCGGCGTTCAGGGCAACCGCGTCAAGTGGAACGCGACCGGCGATATGTTCAACGTCGTCGGCGACGCCACCAACGGCAACTCCGTGGACTTTCAAGGCGACTACCGTGTGGCGGCGGCGCAATCCCAGCACCTGATGCGCGGCGTGGACATCGCCGAGCAGGAAGACCGCGACATCGTGCGCCACGCGAGCCTTGCGGAGTACCGCGAAAAGTCGGGGCGAATCGGACCCGAAGGGCATCACGGCGGCGGCGGCACGACCGAAGGACACGGCGAAAGCACCGGTGAACATGGCGCGGAAGCCGGACACGGCGCGGCGGGTTCGCACAGTGCCGAAGGCGCAGGCGGCGGTTCCGAAGGCGCGTCGCACGGCGGCGCGGCGGCGCAAGAGAACGCGGGCGAACTGCCCCTTGACCCCGGCAACGATATTGTCGCCGATAAGGGCTTACCGATTCCCGGTTTGCAAGGGCGCGGCAACTGGCTGTACAAAGACCGCGATCCCGCAACCCGCACGATCACCAACCCCGAAGGCAACGAGTCGCTGTACCCGGAGTTCTCGAAA